>CAZPJJ010000091.1:0-12080 GCA_964586535.1 uncultured Acidobacteriota bacterium
GGCTCGCGGCGGAGGCGCCGTCGTCGATCGCGCGTTTCGCGGCGCGGAGCGCGAGCGGGCCGCAGCGCGCGATCTCGTCGGCGAGCGCCAGCACGTCCGCTTCGAGCGAAGCCGGCGCGACGACGCGGTCGACGACGCGATCCGCGAGCGCCTCCGCCGCGCTCGCCGCGCGCGCCGAGAAGATCCAGCGCTTCGCCACCGCGATACCCGCCGCGCGCATCAGGCGCTGCGTTCCGCCCGCCCCGGGAATGATCGCGAGGCTGCACTCGGGCAGGCCGAGCTTCGCGTCGTCGGACGCGACGCGCAGATCGCAGGCGAGCGCGAGTTCGAGGCCGCCGCCGAGCGCCGCGCCGTGGATCGCCGCGATCGTCGGCACGGGGATCCGCGCGATCGCGGTGGTCATCGCGCCGATCGCGCGCACGGTTTCGAGCACCTGCTCCTCGCTCATGCCCGCGCGCTCCTTGAGATCGGCGCCCGCGCAGAACGCCTTGCCGCGCGCCGCCACGACAACGCAGCAGACGAGCGGGTCGGCCGCCACGTGCTGCGCGGCGGCGGTCAGGTCGGCGATCAGCGTGCGCGAGAGAGCGTTGACCGGGGCGCGATCGAGCGTGAGCCGGACGATGCGCTCGTGCGGGCGGTCGATGACGAGATCGGGGGCGGGGGGCGTCGTCGCGTCGGACATCCTGGACCTCCGGGGCGCCGGGATCATGCCACGGCCCGCCCTTGCATGTAGCATCGCTCGCCATGACCCGTGCCCGCGCCTCGCTCGTCGCCGTCCTCCTCGCCACCCTGGGCCTCGCCCCGGGGGCGGCCGGCGCGGCGACGATCCCGGTCGTCTACGACAGCGAGTTCCAGGGCTACGTGCCAATCGTCGACGGCATCGAGCGGCCCGACCTCGTCGCGCTGAATCGCCAAGGCCGCGTGCCCGAGGAGGCGCGCGACGCCGAGCGCGAGGCCCGCCGTACTCTGCGCCGCGCCCTGCGCCGCGGCACGACGCTCCCTCCAGAACTCACGATCATCCCCGGCGAGGTCGAACCCGGGCGGCGCTTCATGCGGCGCGTCGCGGTGATCACCGATCTCGAGATCCTCGACGACGACGGCCACGCCATCGAAGGCGCGCGCGTCTATCGCTACTACGACCCGTCCTTCTACGCGATCAACGAGGACGCCGGCGGCGCGCGCCTCGCGGGCTTCCTGCGCTACATGCCGCGCTCCAATCCCGCCATGGATCACCTCGCGTCGATCGCCCGCCACGAGCGCTTCTGGCTCGACACCGGGCACGCCGCGGTCTCGGCGTCGCTTCCCGACATCGATCACCGCCGCAACCCCTTCGCGCGAGCCGGCGCGCGCGGCCTGGGACCGGCAATCGAATATCTCGGCCGTACCGACAGCGCCGGCACGCTGCGCTCGGTGTCGGGGATCTTCAATCTGCGCGATCGCGAGCGCTTCCCGCACGCCATCGTGCCGAGCACGATCCGCATCGGCTTCGTCGTCGTCGCGCCGGGTTTCGCGCCGGCCTTCAGCGAGGCGCGCTTTCGAGAGGGCGGCGTGCGCGAAGCGCGGCGCATCGCGCTCCTGCGCGGACCGGGGCACGAGGTGCTCGGCTCGCAGGATCTGCGCGTCGCCGAGCGCATCGTCGACGTGGCCGATCTGGCCGGCGACGACGCCGAGACGCGCGTCCTCGCGACGATCGACGAGGCGCTGCGGCGCATCGACGGTTACGCGGCGCGCGTCCCGCAGGAGATGCGCGCGCGGGCCACGCTGATCGCGCGGCTCTCGATCATCGAGCGCCTCTACCGGCGCGCCCCGCCGGCGCTGCGCGAAACGCTCGCGAGGCGTGCGCTCGACGAGGCGCCCACGGATCCGACGGCGCTCGTCCGCGTCGCGATGCTTCTCGCCGCTGCGCCCGACGCCACCGCCGACGCGCTCGCCGAAGCCGAGCGGCTCGTCGAGATCGCGCGCCGCGAGGACACGCTCTTCCTCCCCGCCTACGCGCTCCACGACGCGCTTCTCGCGCGCCGCCAGGCGCCCGCGAACGAGCGCCTGCGGCTGCACCGGCGCCTGCTCGCCGTGACGCCCTTCTCGCCGTGGTGCCGCTCGCAGCTCGCCACGCTGCTGCTCGACGCCGGCAACGCCGCCGAGGCGTTCGATCATCTCCGCTACACGCCCGCCGCCCTCGTCGGACTCGGCGGCGAACGCGACCTTGCGCGCGCGCTCGCCGATCACTACTGGAGGCAGGGGCTCGTCGAGAAAGCGGGACTCTGGCCCTTCCTGCTCACCGGGCGCCCGCCCGAGGATCCAGCGCTGCGCCCGCGGGGACGCACGCGGTGAGCGGCGACGGCGCGCCTCCATCCCCGCGGCCGCCGCGCAATCGCTCGAAAGCCGACGTGCGCTTCGAGGAGCGCGAGGGCCGCGCCGTCGTCGTCAAGGACTACCACCCGCGCTCGTGGCTCGTGCGCGTCTGCTACGGGCGCCCGACGCTGCGCCGCGAGGCGCGCGTCTACGAGCGCCTCCGCGACACGCCCGGCATCCCGCGCTGCCTCGGCTGGGACGGACCCGACACCCTCGTCCTCGAGCGCGCGCCGGGTGTCTCGCTCGATCGCCTGCCCGCGAGCTCGGTACCGCCCGCGATCTTCGACGCCCTCGATCGCGTCCTCGCGACCGTTCACGCGCGAGGTGTCGCGATCGCCGACCTGCATCGCTCGAACGTCCTCGTCGCCGACGACGGCCGCGTGCACGTCATCGACTTCGCCATCGCGCGCATCGCCCGCGATCCCGCGCGTCCCGGCCCGTTGGTGCGCGCGCTGCAGCGCCTCGACCGTCACGCCGCCCTGCGCCTGCGCGCGCGTGCCGCGGGCGCCCCCGAACCCGAACCCGAGGGCGCGTGGGGCGCGATGTACCGCGCGGGCAAGCGCGTCAAGCGTTGGCTGCGGCGCGTGCGAGGACGTTGACGCGCGCGCGTGCGCGGTGAAGACGCCGCGTTGCGCGGGGCATCTCTTCAGCAACCACCGTCCGAGCGAAGCGATCGCCCGCTCGTCCTCGCCCGACTTTCCAGATCATGGCCGCACGGCGTAGCTTTCGCCGCGAGCCGCGAAGGTGGCGCGACGAGCAGCGGGACGACATCCCTGGTTTTTTTGCCCCCTCGGCCACGGCCTCGTGCCATGGCGCATCAACCCTTCAGTGACCCGGAACAGGGGATCCCGTCTCGAGCCAACCCGGGGACGAGCCTCGCGAGGCGAAGCGCCCCTTCGCGGCCGCTCTTGCGGATCGCCGGCCGCTCTGCAACGCTGCGCCCCATACGAGGCCAGCAACCATGACGACCGACTCCCCGATCCTTCCCGCCTACGAACGCGATCCGCGCCAGCGCACCCTCGACGCGACGCTCGTCGCAACCGGCCGCGACGACCGCGGTTTCTACCTCGTCCTCGACGACACGATCCTCTATCCCGAAGGCGGCGGACAGCCCGCTGATCGCGGCACCATCGGCGGCGTCGCGATCATCGACGTCCAGCGCGAAGGCCGCGAGATCCGCCACTACGTCGACACCGACGATCTCTCGCGCGCCGAGGCGCTCGCGCCGGGACCGGTCGCGGTCGCGCTCGACTGGCAGCGCCGCTACGACCACATGCAGCAGCACACCGCGCAGCATCTCTTCACCGCCACGACGCTCACGCGCTTCGGCTGGCGCACCGTCGCGTTTCACTTGGGCGCGCGCGTTTGCGACATCGAGCTCGACGTGGCGTCGCTGACGCCCGACGACCTCGCGCGTCTCGAAGACGCCGTCGCTCTGGAGATCCTTGCCGCGCACCCCGTGCGCGCGCGGCGCGTCACGCCCGAAGAGAAGGCCCAGCTTCCCGTACGCTCGCGCGGCTTGCCCGACGATCACGAGGGCGACATCCGCCTCGTCGAAATCGAAGGCGTGGACCTCAACACCTGCGGCGGCACGCACCTCGCCTCGACCGCCGAGATCGGCGCCTTCGCGATCGTCGGCACCGAGCCGATGCGCGGCGGCACGCGCGTCTATTTCGTCGCGGGCGAGCGCGCGCGGCTGCGGCTTCGCGAGCACGAGCGCCGCGCCGCCTTGCTGCGTGCCGTGTTCGGCACCAACGAGGACGAGATCCCGCAGGTCGCCGCGCAGAAGCTCGAGCAGCTGAAGGACGCGAATGCGCGCATCAAGCGCCTCCAAGAGCGCCTCGCCGACGCGATCGTGGACGCGCTCGCCACGGACCTCGCCGCGCTCCGCACCACGCACGTCGACGACGGCGACGCCGCGCTCGTGCAGCGCATCGCGCAGCGCCTCTCGGCGCGCGACGACGCCGCACTCACGCTGATCACCGCCGGCGGACCCAAGGACGGCTTCTTCGCGCTCGCCGCGGGCACCGCGTGGCAAGGCGATCTCAAGGCCGCGGGTGCGCGCGTCGCCGCGACGCTCGAGGGCCGCGGCGGCGGCGCGGGACGTGTCTATCAGGGAAAGGCGGCGCGGGTGGACAAGCGGGAGGAAGCGCGCGCGGAGTTGGCGGCGACGTAGACGCCTCGAGAGGATGCACCCGTGCCTCGGTTCGCCATGGGTCACGCATCCGGAGACGAGTTCGCTTCGCGGACTCGCGGTGCCCGAAGAGGCCTCAACTCCTCGCTCCACCACGCGCCGGACGCCACGCCTTCCGATGCGCCATTCTCGGCGGTTGACGAGATCAGGAAGTCGGGCGGGGGGAAGGCCTTTGAGGATCCGGCGTCCAATAGGGCTGAGAACCCACAGAGGACTCATGCGAAAAGAACTCTGCGCCGTCTCGTCTTGCCTTCGTTCTCACGGCCAGGCCAGTTCTCTGCGGTCGTACCGAGCTAGCGCAGGGCCACGATCAACGCACTCATCACGAGCATCAGCGCTGCGGGCAATGACTTGACCGCCGGGTCCCCGACCTTCACGTGCATGGCGATCGCACCGATCATGAGCGCCGCGACAATGCCCGCGGCTATGCGCACCATCAGAGCGGAACCGTCACCGGTCATCCAGATGCCGGCAATCAGGACGATGGCGGCACCGATCTTGAGCGCGCCCACCAGGTAGAAGGCGACGCCGGGAAGGCCGTACGCGGCGAACTCGTCCCGGAGATTCTCCGCATCGCCGCCGCGATACGATGTTCGGGAGCGTCCGCGGACGATCCAAACATTCAAGAGCCCAAGCCCGACGATGAGTTGAAGCAGACTCGAAGCGGACAACCAGTCCATGATGGTCTCCTTCCGCACGCGACAGGATCTCGCCTGCGCCGCCAAGAGGTCTATGCGTCATGACGCGCGCCTATTTCGCCGCGGTCTTCGTGTCTTCCATGCTGTTTTTATTCTATGGCACCGCATGCCTGTGCACGGACCGCATGAAGCGCGAATTCGAGCGGTTTGGCCTCGGTCACCTCCGGATCCTCACGGGAATCCTCGAGGTACTCGGTGCCCTAGGTCTCATCGTCGGACAGTTCTACCCACCCCTGGTGCCCGTCAGCGCGGGTGGTCTTGCCCTGCTGATGCTCTCGGGCGTCGCGACGCGCATCCGCGTGCTCGACTCGCTCGCGCAGACGCTGCCAGCGTTGATGCTGCTCTGCATCAACCTTTTCATCCTATGGTACGCGCTGGTACACAACGCTTAGATCTCTTTCTTTCAGCCACGCGCCCACGAACTCGAGCGTCTCGCTCCCCCTCTCCATCCCCATCGCGTTGTGCCCCCCGCCCGCGCCGCGCACGAGCGTCGCGCGCGGACCGGCGAGGCGCGCGAGCTCTTCGCCCATCCCGAAGGGCACCAGTTCGTCGTCTCCGTTGTGGACGATGAGCACGGGCGCCTTCGTCCGCGCGATGGCCGCGCGGTTGTCGAAGCGATCGCGCAGGAGCGCGCCGACGGGTGCCCACGGCAGATGGTGGCGCGCCGCATCCACCATCGACGTGAAGGGTGCGAGAAGAACGACCGCGTCGACGTCGCGCGTCGATGCGAGGTGGAGTGCGGGCGCGGCGCCGAGCGAGCGCCCCGCCACGATCACGCGCGCCTCGAGAAACCGCGCACCCAAGGCGTCGAACGCCGCCTCCGCGGCGGCGAAGATTGCGCGCTCACCGGGCGCGCCCTCGCTGCCGCCGTAGCCGGGATAGTCGATCGCCGCCGCGCTGACGCCCAGAGAACGCAGTCCTTCGAGATCATCGATCATCGCCGCCACGTGCTCGCCGTTGCCGCCGAAGAGGAGCACGACACTCTGCGCCCCGGGCGTCAGCGCGATCACTCCGTAGCCGGGTCCTTCTCCGCGCACGTCGAAGCGCAGCTCTTCGCAGCCCGGTGGAAGGGCGGCGGGGAGCGAGCCCCGCGAGACGCGTCCAGGGAAGAGCATCGCGCCCTGGCCGAGCCAGAGCAGGAGGACGACCGCCGCCGCGATCGCGAGTCCGCCGCCCGCGAGCCACACGATGCCCTTGGCCGTAGCGCCCAACACGCTCATCATCGGCGCGCTCCGGCAGACGAGGTCGTCACGTGTCCTCTCCCTCTCCCGAGACCGAACGCTACGGCTGGCGCCGCCTGGCGCTGCTCTCGATTCCCGCGATGGGCGCCTCGGCCCTCGAGCCGCTCGCGGGCATCGTCGACACCGCGTTTCTCGGGCAGATCGAGAGCCGCTACGTCGCCGCGCTCGCGATCTCGGTGACGATCCTCAGCTCGTTCACCTGGATCTTCAACTTCCTGCTCAACGGCGTCACCGCGCAGGTCGCGCAGGCCGTCGGCAAGCGGGATCGCGAGGGTATCGCCGCGGCGATCGGGCTCGCGCTGGTCGTCGCCGTGGTCTCGGGGACGGTCACCGCCCTGGCGCTCATCGGCCTCTATCAGCCGATCGTCGAGATCGCGCTCGGCGCCGATCCCTCGCTCCGCGAACTGGGCCGCGAGTACTTCGTGATCCGCGCGATCGGCCTGCCCTTCGTGCTCGCGACGACCGCGATCATGGGCGCCCTGCGCGGCCTGCAGCGCATCGCGCTCTCGCTCTGGCTGCAGGTGCTCGTCACGCTCGCCAACGTCGTACTCACCTACGTGCTGCTCTTCGTCTTCGAGATGGGGCTCGCGGGCGCAGCGATCGGGACGACGGCGTCGTTCGCGCTGGGGACGCTCGTCGGGCTCGGCATCCTGCTGTGGCGACGCGACGAGTCGGGCCTGCGCGGTCTGCCGCGCATCGGCCGCGCGCATCTCGCTGCGTTCGGCGGCGACGCGGGCAATCTGGTCATGCGCACGGGCTCGCTCTTGCTCGCGTTCTTCGTCGCCACGTCCGCCGCCACGCGCCTGGGCGAGATCGAGCTCGCCGCGCACCAGATCGCGTTCCAGCTCTGGCTCTTCTCGTCGTTTCTCATCGACGGCTTCGCGATCACCGCGAACATGGTCGGCGCGCGCCTCTTCGGCGCGGGCGAGCTCGCGGAGCGGCGGCGCGTGGGCGCGAAGCTCTTGACGATGGGAGCGCTCGCGGGCGGCGCGTTCGCGGTCGGCTACCTCGCGCTGCGCGCGCCGCTGCAGGGCGTCTTCACGCGCGACAGCGAGGTGCTGCGCGCGCTCGGCGCGATCTGGCCGATCCTCGCGCTGACGCAGCCGATGAACGGGCTCGTCTACGTGTACGACGGGCTGCTCTTCGGCGAGCGCGCCTTCGCCTACCTGCGGCGCCACATGATGCTCGCGCTCGGCGCGGCGTTCGCGCCGGTACTCGCGCTGGCGATGTGGCTCGATGCGGGCCTCGTCGGCGTCTGGCTCGCCTTCATCGCGCTCAACGGCTACCGCTGCGTGTCGTGCGCGGCGCGCTTTCACCGCGCGGGATTCACGACGATGAGGCTCTGATCTTGTCCTCGGTGGGAGCGCGCATCGATCACGGCTCACATGGCCCCGTCACTCCCTGTGGGACGCGAGGCTCATTCGAGATCCCATCGCCCCAGCTTCCAACGAGCGCGCAGGTGTCATCGAGAGCGCGGACGAGATAGAAATATCCGCTACCTAGCGCTGGCAGCGAAGCGTCCTCGAAGCGGGTGTCCGTCGGGTCGTCGTCGGTGTCCGTCAGGCACTCGCCGTAGTCGATACCGTCGAGAGAAGCGAGATCGCCGCGCGCGACGTCATAGCGGTCGGCGAAGGGCACGCCGTCCCAGACAAGGTCGGATGTCGAGTGCGTGTCGTATGCGAGGGTCACTTCCGCGGGAACCGCACCACCTTTGGCACTCGAGGGCGCGCAGTCCTGCTCGTCGACGACGCCGTCGCCGTCCCAGTCGACCGCGCAGGCATCGCCGCGGCCGTCGCCGTCCGTGTCCGATTGATCGGCATTGGCCACGAGGGGGCAGTTGTCCGCAAGCTGCGAGTGCCCGTCGCCGTCTATGTCGTACGGGCTCACGATGAAGACGTAACCGTACTCGTAATCAGCGACCGAGTTCTTCTTGATGACGAGATCGCTCAGACCATCATTATTGACGTCGGCCAACGTGCCCGCGAAGATGGAGTCATAGAGCGACGCGCCGTAAATGACAAGTTCCACTGCCTCATCCGAGAGGTCATGCGAAGCGGAGAATCCTGATCGTCCTCGCAGCATGTAGACCTCGCCAGCATCGCGTCTTGCATTGCCGGGCCCGTAAGATTGGGGGCTCGAGATGACGAGGTCCTGCTCACCATCGCCATCCACATCCCCGATCAGCAGTCCTGTGCCGAGCCTATCCCCCGCGTCCCGGCCGCAGAGCACCAAACGGCTCTGGGTTGCCAGTTCCACGCTCGGCGGCCAGGGGCGCTCGCCAGGCGCGTACGTCCGCACCTCCCCTGCCGCATTCATTTCGTTGGAGCATCCATCCGCCGTGACACCAGCCAGGGCCACTTCCAGTGTCCCATCGGCGTCGACGTCGCCCACCGTGCGGGCGCGGAAGCTGTCGTAGAGATCGGCTCCGTACATCACGAGATCTCCGGAAGACACCGCAAGATCGATGACGGGCGGCCAGTTCCCCCGCCCCGTGAAGACGTGCGTCACGCCGACACCGATTCGATCCGGTGTCGGGCCGGCCGCGTTGGACGCCGTCGCGATCAATTCCTCCGTGCCGTCCCGGTCGAGATCGCCCGAGCGTTGCGTCAGCGTCAGGAGGAAGTGCGACTTCCCCGAGCCATAGATCGTGATGTCGGCCCCGTTGCCAGCGAGGTCCATGGACGCGGGCCAGGAAGGACGGCCAAAGAGCGCGTAGACGCGACCCGCCTGATCCAACGTGCCCGAGAGGTCGGGCGTCGCACGGTCGCTAACTTGGATGTCCACGAGTCCATCGCCATTGACGTCCGCCACGACCATCGTCTGGCCGAGAGAATTGACGTCGCGCGCGAGCCGAATTCCCTCTCCGTAGATGACAGCCCCTTGCGGCACGGCGAGATCGATGATCGATGAAAGCTCGGCTGCTCCGAACACGACGTGCACCTGGCCGCCGCCGCTCCTCGCGTTACCCGGGCCATCCGAATCGGTCGCTGCCGCCACGATGTCGTCGAAGCCGTCCCCGTCCACGTCGCCACATGTCAGTCCGCTACCCAGCGAATCCCCGCCCTCCTCTCCGTAGATGACGGTCGCCGCGGCCGAAACGACGTCCGTCGAAGTCGTCCAACGCCGACGCTCGCCTCGAATGACATACACTTCGCCCGCGCCCGCGCGAGTCGAACCAGCGCGCGTCGACCAGTCACCGATGAGGAGATCCTCGATCCCGTCGCCGTCCACATCGCATGCTGCCATCGATCCCCCAATCGAGTCGACGGTCAGTCGCGACCTCAGAACGACGGCGTCGCCATACGTCGCCAGATCTACGACGACGTGATCAGGCGGCGTGGCGCCCGCCGCCGCGGGAGCGACGAGCGCTCCCGCGGCGACGAGTAGAGATCGAGTCCAGCGCGAGATCATGGCCCCTGTGTTGGCGCTGCGGAGTCGCCGGCGCGGAACGTGTCTACGAAGTAGTTCTTCTCGTGGAAGCCGAGGCGCGCGTACCCAAAGACATCAGAGAGAGGCTGACAGTCTCCGTTCTGTACATCGAAGAGGTCTCTTCTGATGAAGGTACAAGTCTGGCAGGAGCCGATATCGGGAACGACTCCGCCACTCGGTTCGGGACAGTCCCAAGCTGCGATCGCCTCCAGATCTACGCTCGCAGGATCCTCTATCACAGGCGTCGCCACGACCCTCAACCACACAGGCTTGCTCTTCCCTGGATGCGCAGGATCCTCCTGGTCGAGCGGCGGGAAGTTGGGACAGTTGATGCCGAACTCCGCGTCGATCGGGTTCGATGATCCGGCGCCGTCTGGAGCACAGGTCGCCCATCCGTACTGCTCGGGTCCGCGCACGAGGAAGAGCGTCGGCCGCTGGCAATCTCGAGGCCCGTAGATCAGTTTCGCGGCATACGACCGCACGACGGTCTGATTGACGAGATCGCACGTGTACATCTCGAGGTCGGTGACCTTCGTCTCGACCTGGAAGTTGTACTTGGAAGTCGTAGGGCCGCCGGAGACGTCGACGCGGACGAGCGCTTCCGCGAACGACTTTTTGCTCCCGGCCTCCTCGGCAACATATGCCGCCGTCGTCGAGAGACGGAAATATGCCGCCTCGTCGACGATGCGTGGACAGGGATTGTTGGCGGCAGCATAGCCCGCCCACACGTCGTCGGGACCCAGGCCATCTCCCGTACCGCCCGTCGTGCACCGTTCGCTGGTATCGGGCCGATCGAAGAGATCCTCGACGCGCCAGCCCATGCCCGCTGGAGGCGCGGGGCTGACGGATCCATGGTCCGCGGGATCGTAAGCGGGATCCTCCGCGGCAAAGGGCTTGGTGTTGGCGAGCGCGTAACCGGACCAGCAGGACTTCTTGCCCGTCGCGTCCTCGAACGCGACGCGCACGAGGTGCTCGGTCGAGACGAGGAGTCCCGGTACGCCGAAAGTCACCGTCGAGCCCGGAGGAAGTCCTTCCGCGGGAAAACCCTCGGTCGAGCGATGTATCCAACGCGGAACGAAGGTACCGCCGGGAGCCGTGTATTCGACCTCCCACCAGAGGGCGTGCATGTTGGCGGCGGCGTCATCGTGGACCGTCGCCGTGACCACAAAAGATTGCGCGTGTGAACGGCTGGCGTCGACGACGGGAGTGACGGGGCGCGGGCAAGGGTCCCAGGACTGCCCGTTCCACGGCAGAGCGCAGAGCGCCGCGTAGGTCGCGATGTTCTCGGGCAACTCCGGTGGGAGCGGCTCCGTCGTGACGCAGCCCGCGTGAGCGGTCGATCCCGTGCCGATCATGGCCATCGTGAAGACCACGAAACTCAGGAGAGAGAGAGAGAGTAAGACACCCTTCTTCTACGGAACGCTCTCATCGGCGGACTCCCCAGGGCATCGGCTTCCCGGGAATCGGGATCGCAGCATGGCAAAACGCCCGCCCGGAACCCCCTGACTCCGCGCGCTTCGCGACGAACTCCGTCCCCGAACCCTGGCGCGGGGCGGAGAAGAGTGAGGAGATCCCCGGCGGCGAGCGCTCGAAGTCATGTTGATGCCCCCGCGACAGCGAGGGTGTACGCCGTACGTTGCGAAATGTCAACGAGATTTCGGAACGCGCCGTCACGCGCGTGGTCGGCGTCTGGCTCGCCTTCATCGCGCTCAACGGCTACCGCTGCGTGTCGTGCGCGGCGCGCTTTCACCGCTCGTCGTCGATGACCTCGGTGGCGTAGTCCTCGGCGTCCAGGTCGACGGCGGCGGTGGCGCCGGCTTCGTCATCAGCGTCGTCGTCCGCGTCCGCGTCGGCTTCGCCGAGCGGCGCGACGTCGTCCTCGGCGTCGGCGAAGTCGTCGTCGAGTTCGAAGCCGTCGTCGACGTCGAAATCAGTCTCGCTGACGGCGTCGTCGCGATCCTCGAGGAGCGCAACCTGGGAGTGCGAGCGAGCCGCCGCGGGTTGGCCTGCTGAGGGCGCCTCGGCGACGAAGCCGCCGAGCAAGCGCCACCAGAGCGGGCGCGGGCGCTGGCCAGGTGGCTCGAGTTCCTCGCTCGGCGCGTGCGCGGCGAGCGGCGACATCGCGGTGCTCGACGGAGCCGGGGCGTAGGTCGCGGCGGCGGGATC
>CAZPJJ010000092.1:0-11971 GCA_964586535.1 uncultured Acidobacteriota bacterium
CCTTCTGTAATTAAAAAACGTAAGGATGTGCAGAAGTTGCGAAAGGTTTCAATAACGCCCTCTGCGGGCGAAGGGCGTCTGGGAGGCCTTCGAGCGGGGCGAGATCGACGCGGCCGAGTACGCGCGCCGCTTCTTTCGAGAGGAGAGCGGCCGGTCACTCGACCTCGGCCGCTTCGTGACGGCGATGCGCGCGGGGTACTTCTTCCTGCCGGGAATGGAGGAAGCCCTGGACGAACTCGCGCTGCGCTTTCCGCTCCACGTTCTCTCGAACTATCCGCCCTGGTACGAGGACATTCGGCGGGCCTTCGCACTCGACCGCTTCGTCACCGGGCACCACGTCTCGTACCGGCTCGGCACGCGCAAACCCGCCGCGGATTTCTATGAGAAGGTGCTCCAAGCGCTCGGACTCGCGCCCCACGAAATGCTCTTCGTCGACGACCGCGACGACAACTGCGCCGCGGCGGCGGCGCTCGGGATGCGAGTCCATCGCTTCGAGAGCGCCCGTTCGCTCCTCGACTTCGTCGGGAAAGAAGAATCACTGATGTGACGATTGTGCTTATTCTCGTCACCTGTGTTAAAACAAAGCAACTCAAGACGCCCCAGGGGTGGATGTCTTACCCCCCTCCCCCCAAGCCCCCCTGGGGCGCATTTCTCCCCTCACGAGATGCTGTTTTTCTTCGCGAGCGGCTCGCTCGTCGCGATTCTCGCTCGCCCTGCGCCTCCGCCTTCGCGCGGAGCGCTGACGTCAGCGGCAGTCCCGTGCGCGCAAGTCTCGGGCGCGGCCAGCCCCGTCGACTCCCGCGCCGCCGCGCTCGCCCTGCGCGTTCGCGGCGAGGACGAGATAGAAGAAACTCTCGCCTGGCGCGGGCGCGGCGGACTCGGCGAAAAGCGTGTCGCTCGGGTCCGGATCGTCCGCGCTGATGCACGTGCCGTAGAACCCGGCGCGCACCATCTCGAGCGAGCCGCGGTACACCTCGTAGCGTGCCGCGCGCGCCGCAGCCGACCAGGTGAGCGTCGTGATCCCGCCGCCCGCGTCGTGCTCCACCTGTAGCGAGATCGCGTCTCCCGGCACGCCTTCGGATGCGCTAGCCGGAGCCGAATCGCACGCGTCGCCGATGCCGTCGCCATCGGCGTCGTCCTGGCGCGTGTCGCCGACGAACAGGCATGCGTCGCAGGCATCGCCCACGCCATCGCCATCGGCATCGACCTGAGCGGGATCGCGGCGCGCGGGGCAGATGTCGCAGGCATCGCCGATGCCGTCGTCGTCGGTGTCCGCTTGTGCGGGATCGGCGACGAGGGGGCAGAGATCCGCGCCGTCCTGGACGCCGTCGCCGTCGCGATCGATGCCCGCGCACGCGACCGGGACACCGCCATCAGTGTTCACGAACCCCGCGCCGCCCAGCAGCACGCCGTGCAGGGCGTTGGCGCTCGCGTCGAGCGCATCGCCGTCGAAGCGCCAGTTGCCGCGCAGCGTGGCGGGCAGCGGCGAGGAGTAGAAGCCGCAGCGCGCCCCGGCGGCGATCTCGCTCGCGTCGCGTGCCTCGGCCCACCAGCGCACTTCGTCGATCGAGCCGCGGTACGACGCGAAGGGCCCGAACGAGCCGCCGATGCGCAGCGCGCCGGTTCCCGACCACGAGATCGCGCCGGGCAGGTAGCAGAAGTTGTCGAGGACGCCGTCGACGAAGATCCGCTGATACTCGCCGTCGTAGCTCACGGCGACGTGGGTCCACTCGCGGAGCGGCAGCTTCGTCAGGCTGTAGCACCAGCCCGGACCCGTGCCCTGCCCGAGCAGGAACTGCACGAGCTGATCGGGGCGCAGCGAGAGCGAGACGCCGTGGTCGTCCGAAAGCCCCGTCTCGCGGCGATCGAGCACGTCCTGCCACTGATTCGAGCCGATGCCGGGGCGCAGCCACACCTCGGCGGTGAACGCGTTGCCGGGCGTGTCGAGCGCGGCGTTCGCGGGGATCTCGACGAACTCCGTGTCGTCCTCGCCGGCGACGAAGAGCGCGTTGGCGAGCACCGGCGACACCGCGAGCGAGATCGTCGCCGGTGCGCTCGCGCGGCCCTCACCGTCGACCGCGCGCACGGTGAACGAGTCGTTGCCCGAGTAGCCGCTGGCGGCCACGTAGCGGAAGCGCGAGGCGCGCGGCCCCTCGAGCGCGACCCCGCCGTGCGCGGGAGGCGAGACCAGCTCGAAGCGGTGGATGCCGCTGTCGGCATCGCTGCCCGACAGCACGCCCGCCGCGCGGCCTTTCGCGACCGCGATGCTCTGCGCGTCCGCGACAGGGTCGGCGTAGGGCGCCGCACCGTAGTCGAAGGTGTGCGTCAGGGCGAGCTGCCCGTTCAGCGAGAGCTCGATCGTCCAGGTTCCCGTCGATCCGGCTTCGGGCAGGAAGGTCTGCCAATAGATCCAGTCGTACGCGGATTCGTCGGGGTGCGTGTAGGAGTCGTCCGAGTACACGCCTCCGCCGGGCTGGCGATAGACGACGCGCGAGACGTCACCCGGCGAGATGCCCGTCATCCGGTACCAGAAGTACACGACGACGCCGGCGCCCTGTTGGACGCGGCGCAGCGCGGGCGCGCGTTCTTTGATGGTGTAAATGTCGGGCACAGTCGACGAGAGACCATGCGAGTAGACCGCGATCGGGCTCGTCGCGATGTGCGGCGGCTGCGGGTCTTTCCAAAGCGAATCGTCGAGGCGGCAGGGTCCGGAGAAGGGGTCCTGGAAGCTCTCGCTCGCGTCCGCGACTTCGAAGTGAACGTGGGGATCGCTCGAGTTGCCCGACGATCCGATGAGCCCGAGCGCCTGTCCCTCGAAGACGCGCTCGCCGGCGCCGACGAGCGACGACCACTTGCGGTGGTGCAGGTAGAGCCCGTAAGAGCCGTCGTCGTGGCGCATGTAGACGAAGTTGTTGGGCCCGCCGTTGCCCGGGAAGGCGGCGCGATCGAAGTAACCGTCCTCGACCCAGACGATCTCGCCCGCCGCGGCCGCGACGAAGAAGCGCCCTTCGTCCATCTCGACGAAGTCGCGAATCATGATGTCGGTGCCCTGATGCGTGTCGTAGGTCGAGGCGAGGCAGTTCCAGTCGAGAATCCCGCTTGCGCCGTCGAGGTCGACATAGTTGAAGACGTGCTGGAAATCCTGCGCGAGCACGGGCCAGCGGAAGCGTGCGGTGATCGTCGAGTCGCCGGTCGCCCCTGCGCCCGCGGCAAGAAGCGGAGGGTGAGCCCGGGGCAGGCCGGGAGGCGCAGGCAGATCGTCGTCGGGGATCGCCTGCGGCGCGGGCACGAAGACGCGCGACGATGCACGCGGAGCGGTGGGCTCCGAAGCCAGCGTCACGCCCGCCGACCCGAGGACGAACGCCGCCAGGGCAGCGCGGGCGATTGCGGATGAGGGGTTCATGGCTAACTCCCCGATCTTTCCAGTGATTTACGCCGTTCCGATTCCCCCGGCATGGCGAAGCCGTCACAGGGATTCGGGGGGCGTTGCGAAAGGCAACTCGCAGAGCGGACGAGGTGCCGAGTCGGAGTAGCATCCCCAGAGGGTCTTCATGGAGCCGTCGATGACCACGTCCAACCGTCGCCGCTGGCTCGTTCGGGCTGGCTCGGCCCTTGCCGTCGTCCTGGTCCTCTATGCGGTACTCGGCTTCTTTCTCGCACCCCGGATCGTTCGCGGACAGTTCGAGGATTTCGTCGAGGGCAAGCTCGGCTTGAAGCTGACGGTCGCCGAGATCGAGACGAACCCGTTCACGCTCGCCGCGACGGTCCGCGGGCTGAGCATCGCCGAGGCGGATGGCGGCCCCGCGCTCGTCGCCTTCGACGAGTTCACCGCCAATTTCGAGGCGCGCTCGCTCTTCGCGCGCGCATGGACCTTCGCCGAGATCGGTCTCGTGCGGCCTCGCCTCGCGGTGGTCCGTCGCGCCGATGGCTCGCTCAATCTCGAGCGGCTGATTCCGCCGCCCGATCCCGCTGCTCCCGCCGAAGACGAGGGTCTGGAGATTCCGCGGCTCGTCATCGATCGACTCCGGGTCGCCGAGAGCGGCGCGACTCTGCGCGACGAAACGCGCACACCTGCATTCGAGACGACCTTCGGCTCCGGCTCGCTCGCGCTGGATGACTTCAGCACGCTTCCCGCCGGGAACGGCACGATGCGCGTGGAGGCCGCGTTCGCCGGCGGGACGCGTGTCGAGATCGAGAGCCTCGTGCAAGCGATGCCTGCGCGGGCCGCCGGCCGCGCGACGATCTCGGGCTTCTCGCTTCCGCTCGCGAGCGAGTACCTCCGCGATCTGCTCGCCTTCGACATCACGGCTGGAACGAGCGACCTGCGCGTCGATTACTCGGTCGACGAGACGGCCGACGGAATCACGGCGCGCATCACGGACGGCGAGATCCAGGTGCAGGGCGTCGCGCTCAGATCGCGTCAGGACGGCACGGAGGCCGTGACGCTCCCCAAGCTCTCGCTGACGGGACTCGCGCTCGAATGGCCCGCGCACACGCTGAACGCGAGCGAGCTCGCGATCGACGGCCTCCGCGTGAACGCAATCCGCGCCGCCGACGGCACGCTCGACGTGATGGAGATGCTGACCTTCGCCGAGGCCGAACTCGCCGCCATCGAGGTGCCCACGCCCGAGCACGCGCGCACGCTCGAGAAGAAGAACGCCCTTCACCCCTGGGTCGTGAGCGTCGGTCGCGTCGCCCTTCGCGACATGGCTCTCGCCCTCGAGGATCGTTCGATCACGCCGCCGCTGCAGCTCGGCCTCGAGCGAGGCGAGGTGGCGATGAAGAACGTGACGCTTCAAGAGGGCGCGCTCTTCGAGACGACCTTTGCGGGAGCGGTCGCCAGCGGCGGCAGCGTCGAACTCGCGGGGCGCGTCGGCTTCCTGCCGCCCGCGGCCGAGGCAAGGGTGAAGGTCGCGGATCTCTCGCTTCTGCCCGCGCAACCCTTCGTGACCGACGCCGGGCGCCTCGCGCTCGTCTCGGGGCTCGTCGATGTCGAAGGAGACGTTCGCTACGACGGCACCGCGAACACGACCTACCGCGGCAGCTTCGCCCTGCGCGATCTCGTCGTGAACGAGACGATCGACAACGAACGTTTTATTGGAGTGCAGCGACTCACGGCAGGCGAGGCACTCGTCGAACCCGAGACACTGCGCGCGCGCGTGCCCCGCGTCGACGCCGAGGGCTTCTTTGCGCAGATTCAGATCTTCGCCGATCGCAGCACGAACCTCGGCAAGATCTTCGGCAAGGAGGCGGGAGAGGGGAGCGCGGTGGCAAGCCAGGCGCCCCAGCCTTTCTCGAAGGAGTCGCTGCCCTTCCAGCTCGAGATCGGCGACGTGCGCTTCTCGCGCAGCAACGTCGACTTCGCGGACCTCTCGCTACCGCTTCCCTTCGCCGCCAAGATCGAGAACCTCGAGGGCCGGCTCACCGAACTCGACAGCGGTGGAAAGACCGCCAAGCTCGAGGGCAAGGGCACCGTCGACGAGTACGGCTCGATGCGCATCGAGGGCCGCGTCGATCCCTTCGACCCGCTGCGCGAAGCGGATCTCGACATCGACTTCCGCAACGTAGAGATGAGCCGCCTCTCGCCCTACTCGGCGGCTTTCGCCGGGTACACGATCGCCTCGGGCCGGCTCGATCTCGATCTCTTCTACTCGCTGCGCGACGCGCGCCTCGACTCGCAGAACAAGATCGTCGTCGATCAGATGGAACTCGGCGAGAAAGTCGACGTGCCCGATGCGCCGAATCTCCCCGTACGTCTCGCCATTTCGCTGCTCAAAGACAAGGACGGCAAGATCGATCTCGACGTCCCCGTCACGGGGACGGTCAACGACCCCGAGTTCAACTACCGGCGCATCGTCTGGAAGGCCATCGTCAAGATTCTCGGCAACGTCGCCGCGGCCCCCTTCGTCGCTCTCGGGCGCCTCTTCGGGATGGACGGCAAGGATCTCGAGTACGTCGAGTTCGAGCCTGGCCTCGCGGAGGTGAGCCCGCCGACGCGCGAGAAACTCGAGAAGCTCGGCAAGGCGCTCGCCGCGAAGCCCGAGCTTTCGCTCGAGCTCAACCGCGCCGTCCGCGAGGAGATCGACAGGCCCGCACTGATGCGGCTCTCCGCGCAGCGTCTCGTCGACGAACGCGTGGCCGTTGCCGCGGCGTCCGGCGCCACCGGCGAGCTCGCGCTCCCGATCGAGCAGCGACGTGCTGCGCTCGAGGCGCTCGTCGGCGAGGCCCTCGGCGCGCCCGTCGTCGACGAAGTGCGCGCCGCGTACACCGTCATCGACACCGAGGCTGCCCCGGCGGTCGCACCGTCGCCGCCGCCCGAGAGCGAGACCCGCCGCGGCCGCTCGCGCGCAAAGGACGAGCCCGCACCCGCGCCCCCTCCACCACCGACCAAGCTCGACCTTCCTGCCTACCTCGACGCGCTCTTCGCCAAACTCGTCGATGCGCAGCCGATCACCGACGCCGACGTCGCGGCCGTCGCCGACGCGCGCGCCGCGGCGATCGCGGGCTTCCTCGCCGAGGGCGGCGGTCTCGACCCCGCGCGCGTCCGCGTCGTCGACAAGGGCCGCGCCAAGGAGACCGACGACAGCGGCGTGCGCGTGAAGCTCGAGCTGAAGGCCGAGTGAGTGGGCGCCTTCGCTCCGCGCGAGCCGCTGCGCGCGCACCGCTTCTCGTGGCCACGATCGCGCGACCTTGTTCCTCGCCGCGGGTATCGTCGCGAACGAGACTTCAAGCCGAAATCTCGCGAAAGACGAAGCGAGCAGAAAAGGGAGGGAAGCCCATGAGGACGTTGATGGCGGGAGCTCTCCTCGCGACGCTCTGGACGACACCGGTGCTGGCGCAGTCGTCACCGCCAGCCGAACCTCAACCCGAGGTCCAAGACGAAACGCTCGGCGACGCCAATTCCTACGCCGCGCTGGCGAAGCGCGCGGAGGCGATGGACGAAACGCTAGACTTCACGGCTCTACGGAAGGCATGGGTCAGCGACCCTAGCTACGCGCCCTACAGCTACACAGACAAACCGTTCGACTTGATGCGAGCCGCCCAGAAGAGCTTCGAGGAGAGCGATGTCGTGACGGCCATGAAGAAGTGCGACGAAGCGCTCGCGCTCTTTGCCTTCGACCCGCGCCTTCACTTCAGGTGTGCGTTCTTCTACAACGCTGGCGGCGACGACGAACGCTCCTTGCGCCATCGCTTTATCGGCCGGGGCCTCATCGACTCGATCCTGAAGTCCGGAGACGGAAAGACCCCGGAGACCGCCTACGAAGTGATTACGATCGCCGAGGAGTACGCGGTGCTCGCGGAGTTGAATCTCCGCCGCCAGCGCCAAGCTCTCGTGAGGCGAGAAGATCACTCCTACGATGTCCTGACTCCCAAGAACGAAGCGGGCGAAGAAGTCACTCTCTACTTTCGCATCGACGA
Source organism: uncultured Acidobacteriota bacterium (assembly GCA_964586535.1). Taxonomy (GTDB): domain Bacteria; phylum Acidobacteriota; class Polarisedimenticolia; order J045; family J045; genus CAZPJJ01. Next base: position 7,420 of record CAZPJJ010000092.1, read on the forward strand.
TCTGATGGACTGGCTGAGCAGGCAGAGGTCTGAGGAAGAAGCCGAGCCTGGTAGCAAGTGATTGTCTCCACGCACTCGTCGTATCCTCCCCCGGCGGGCATGCAGCGACGCCGCGGGCAGACGCGAGGATCGGCGGAGTGAGGCGTGGTGCAGGCGACTCGTCAGAGATGCAGGGGCGCCGGGTTCGCATCGTCCGCGTGAAACTTGTCTCGGTGTCCGATTGCCGCAGGAGGGCCGCGCGTTCGTGATCCGCGATGCCGAGCTGCAGGACGCGAGCGAGATCCTCGCGATCTACGAACCCTACGTTGCATCGACGACCGTGTCCTTCGAGACCGTCGTCCCGTCGCTCGCCGAGATCGAGCGGCGCATCGAGCAGGCGCGGTCGCGTTTCGCGTGGGTGGTCGCCGAGGAGGGCGGCCGCATCGCGGGCTACGCGTACGGCTCCCATCATCGCGACCGGCAGGCCTACCAATGGTGCGTCGAGGTCTCGGCGTACGTCGATCGCGGCCTGATGCGCCGCGGCGTCGGCAGCGCGCTCTATCGCGCGCTCTTCGAGCGACTCGCGGCGCGCGGCTTCTGCACGGCGCTCGCCGGAATCGTCCTGCCCAACGAAGTGAGCGTCCGCTTCCATGAGCGGCTCGGATTCGAGCCCGTCGGCGTGTATCGTCGTGCCGGGTGGAAGCTCGGTGCCTGGCACGACGTCGGCTGGTGGCAGCGCCATCTTCGTGACGAGCCGGCGCTGGGCCTCGCGCCACCCGCTAGGAGCGAACGATGAGCGTGAGAATCGTGCGACTCGGCAGCGAGCGGCACCCGCGCGAGGGTCTGCGCATCGGTACGGTGCGAAGACCGCCGCGGGGCGTGCCCAAAGAGCGCTTCTCGGCGGAGAACTGGTACGACGTGTGGTTCCCGAACCTCTCGCCGAGCGTCGAAACAATGAAGCGGGGGCAGCAGGCGAAGAGCGACGCGGAATGGAAGGTCTTCTCCCGCGAGTTCCGCAAGGAGATGGCGGCGCCCGAGAACGCGCGCACGCTCGACCTGCTCGCGGCGCTCTCGCACGGCGCCGATTTCGCGATCGGCTGCTACTGCGAGGACGAAGCGCGCTGCCACCGCTCGGTGCTGCGCGCGCTCCTCGAGGAGCGGGGAGCCAAGTTTGCGTGAGTTCCGGCGAGCAGCGCTCGTGGCGGCCCTGATCGCGAGCACTTGCGCGTGCGCGATCCCGCCGCGCGCCGTCGATTCGGGCCCACGCGCCACGATCGATGAATTCGTCGCGGGGCTCAATGCGGGCGACATCGTGCGCGTCGAGGCGACGCTCGCCGCCGACGTGACGGCCTTCGTGCCGAGCGCGGCCGCCGCTCGCGTCGAATCCAAAGAGGCTCTCGTAGAGATCCTGCGCGCTTTCCTCGACGCCGCGCCCGCGGATGTGCCCCGGCCGGAGATCGTCCCCGAGAACCTGCGCGTCACCGTGCGCGGCGACATGGCGCTGGTCACGTTCCAGGTGCGCGGCGAGGGGCGGATGGCGCGCCGCTCCTTTGTACTCGAGCGTCGCGGGGCACGTTGGGCGATCGTCCACTTCCATGCGTCCAACGCCTCGACGGAGGTCTCGTGACATGGATCTGCCCGTGACCGGCAGCAGGAACCGCGACGTGACGATCCGGCCCGTCGAGCCGCATGACTTGCCTTTTCTCTTCGAGTACCAGCGCGACCCCGAGTCGGTGCGCATGGCGGGCGTTCCCGCGCGCGACGAGGTGGCCTTCGCGGCGCACTGGGCTCGGCTGCTCGACGACAAGAGCACGGTCGTGCGCGCGATCGTCGCGGAAGGCCGTATCGTCGGCCATGCGCTCAGCTTCGATCGCGAGGGCCTGCGCGAACTCGGCTACTGGCTGGATCGCCACGCGTGGGGTCGTGGGATCGCGACGAAGGCCGTGGCGCTCTTTCTCGATGTCGAGCCAATCCGGCCGCTCCACGCGGTCGTCGCCGTCGCCAACCGAGGGTCCGCGCGCGTCCTCGAGAAGTGCGGGTTCGCGCGCGTCGAGGACCCACTGCCCTCGACGCGCGCCGATGACGATCCCGTATTCGTCTTTCGACTCGACTAGCGCGGGTTACTCGGGAATTTCGGACGTGCCTCCGCCGTTCTCGGCGACGATCAAGAAGAACGCCGTCGTGCCGCCCTGCGCCGCGTCCGCATCGACGTGGAACGTCTGCGTCGCGAGGCCGTCGACGGCGAAGCCGCCCGTTGGCTGGGGTGAGCTGTAAATGCGGTAGAGAGTCGCGGCACCATGCGAGGCGTCGACCGGCGGTGCCTGCCACTCGAAGCGCACGTCCTCGCCCTGCTTGACGACGACGAGAGTGTTGCCGACAGGGTTGGGTGCGTTCGCAACGGGTGGAGTGAACGTATCGCATTCGACGCGCTGACCCGAGAGCATGAAGTCGTCGACGAGGCCCTCGACGACCGAGTCGAGCTGCACGATCGGCTGATCGTCGACGACGAAGCGCACCCGCAGGCCGGGTCCGAACGCCGACGGCGGCAGCGCGGCGCTCACGGGGGTCCACTCGTCCACCGTCTTGCTCAGTTCTTCGATCAGATTCCACGACGCGCCGTCGCGCGACCACTCGGCGCGGAAGAAGTCCGTGGGCGGCGTCGTACTCGGCAGCGCATAGAAGTGCCGCTTGTAGTCGACCCGTAGCTCGCTGAAGTTCGTCGCGTCGAGAATTGGCGAGGTGAGCTCGGCGGTGCCGGCATCGACATCGTCGCTGCCGGCGGTGGTATCGCCGTTGCCCGTCACGAAGGCGAAGCGGCCCGGGTCGGGCGTCGCGTCGTTCTCGGGTTGGATCACGCCGCCGCTGGCGTTCGTCATACCGCGCGGATCGTCGCGGACGAAGACGCCCTTGGCGGAGGTGCCGCCCGAGGACCAGCTCTGGTTCGACTCGAAGTCGTCCTCGAGCAGCGTGCGCGGGAAATTGGTGCCGACGAGCACGGACGTCACGATGCGCGCGTCGCGGCCGCTGTAGCGCATGTGGAGCACGAGTTCGACGGGCACGTTGCAGCCGGCGTCGATACGCAGCGAGAGGTGCGGCGCGACGCTGGTGGTCATCGCACCGGGCGCGGCGTCGGGCCAGGTCACGTAGTCGTGGACGAGCGAGACGCCGGGAGTCGATGATGTCACGAACGCCTCGATGTCGGTCGCGGGGCGGTCGCTCCAGTTGTTCTCGAGCGTGAGCGCGAGCGTGACGATCTCGCCCGTGTCGATCCCGCCGTCGCCGTTCGCGTAGGCCGGATCGCTGTCGATCACGTCGATGTTCTCGAGGCTGAGCCCAAAGACGCGATCGACGGCCGCGAAAACATCGACGCGGCCCCGGCCGAAAGTGTTGTCCATGCCCGGCTCGCCGAGATCGACGGCCGTGTCCATCAGCACCTGCTTGATCTCGTCGTGCTCGAGGCCGGGATTGCCCGAGACCATGAGCGCGACGGCGCCCGCGACGTGCGGCGTGGCCATCGACGTGCCGCTCTTCGTCGAGTAGCCGCTGCAGACGTTGTTGGAGATCGTGTTGACACCGGGGCCCGCAACGTCGGGTTTGACGAGGCCCGGCGGATACGGGTGGTCGCCGAACGCGGGAACGTCTTCCCAGGTCACCGGGCCGCGCGACGAGAAGCTCGCCGCGAAGTCCGAGCAGTCCACCGCGCCTACCGTGATCACGCGCGGTACGTCGCCGGGCGTGCGCACGTTGTCGGGCTCGGAACCCTGGCCCTCGTTGCCGGCGGCGACGACCATCGCCGTGCCTGCGTCGATGGTGTTCTCAGCGTTGTTGCGCCACGTCGCGCGATCGGGATTCTGGTTGTGCGGCCAGCCGAGGCTCATCGAGATCGCGTCGGCGCCGTTGGCGGCCGCGTACTGCATCGCGTTCCAGACGTCGATCTCGTCCGCGAAGGTCAGGCCGATGCGCAGGATCATGACTTTCGCATCCGGTGCCATACCCGTCTGCGTGCCGCCCGTACCGTCGCCGGCGACCGTGCCCGCGCAGTGCGAGCCGTGCGAGTTGTCGTCGTTGGGCGTGTTCGTGCCGAACTCGAAGTTCCAGCCAACCAGGTCGTCGACGAAGCCGTTGCCGTCGTCATCGACGCCGTTCTGATCGTCGGCATCCATGACGGCGCCGTCGCCGTCGAGATCCTCGCCGGGATTCACCCAGACTTGGTTGACGATGTCGGGGTGCGTCCAGCACACGCCCGAGTCGATCACCGCGACGACGGCGCCCTCGCCTGTGAGTCCGAGTTCGTTCCACACGCGGTCCGCGTCCATCAGGTCGACGCCGCATTCGAGCGCGTCGTTGCCCGGCGCGTCGGCCGCCGCGCCGCCGGCGCCCGTCTCTTCGACCTCGCGCGGCGGCTTCAGGAAGACGTCGACTTTCGGGTTGTAGTTGATCCACGCGACTTCGGGCCGCGCGGCGATCTCGCGCACGATCGCGGGCGTCGCGTCGACGCCGACGACGTTGCCGATCCAGAGCGGCCGGATGCGCTCTACGCGCCCCTCGGCGTGCAGCGCGTGCAGGCGCGCCA
>CAZPJJ010000093.1:0-11727 GCA_964586535.1 uncultured Acidobacteriota bacterium
TGGATCAGCGAGGTGAGGTCGTCGTTCCCGCTTTCTCGCGGGGTGGCCACGCTGGAGGGGCTGGCGGAAGGCTCGTGGTCGGCGACGGTCACCGCCACGGACGGACGCACGTGGCAGGGAACGATCGCCGTCACGGCGGCTGCACCCGCGAGGCTCGTGCTGGGCTCCTGAGAGCGTGCGAGCGACTACCGCTGACTGGACGCGCGGCTCGCAGCACGCCGCTCCGCTTCGGCGAGGAGCGCCCGCGCCCCCGGATCTTCGCGCAAGGCGAGGCCCCGGCGCAGATGCACCGCAGCCTCTTCGGCCTGACCGGCGAGCAGGAGACTGCGCCCCAGGTTGAAGCGCGAAGGCACGTGCCCGGGGGTCGCGGCGAGGATCTCGCGGTACTGCTGGGCGGCTTCGAGGTGGCGCCCGGCCTGGTCGAACTCGACGGCCATCTGGTGCTTCTTGCGGAGCAAATCCGGATCGCGTTCGACGGCGAGCGCGAAGAGCTCCGCGGCGCGATCCGCGCGATCGGCGGCCGCCGCGACGAGACCGGTGAGGTAGATGCCCTCGGGCGGCATGACTTCGAGCGCGAGCGCGCGATCGACGAGATCCATCGCTTCGGCCGGCGCACGCTCCGCGGCGCGCTGCTGGGCGAGTTGGACCAGCGCGCGGGCGAGATTCGTGGTGACGCGCTCGTCGGCGGGTGCGAGCTCGTGCGCGCGAGAGAGCGAGCGCACGGCGCCTTCGACCTGGCCCGCCGCGAGTTCGGCGATGCCGAGGCCGCGCCAGAGCGGGCCGAGATCCTGCGGCGCGAGTTCGAGCGTCCGGCGCCAGGCCTTCACCGACTCGTCGTAGCGGCCCAGGTTCATCAGCGACACGGCGTACTCGCGCCACATCTGCGGGCGATTCTGCACGGTGCCCAGCGCGCGCTCGAAGGACTCGTTGGCTTTGGCGTGATCGCCGGCACCGCCGTAGGCGAGTCCGACTTCGAACCAGAGACTCGCGCTCTCGGGATACTCGTCGAGCGACGACTCGGCGAGATGGCGCGGCGACTGCCAGTCCTGCACGCGGCTGGAGGTCATCACGAAGAACACGAGCGCGAGAGCCCCGGCAGCAACGATGCCGGCTTGGCGGGCCTTCGCGTTGGTGAGAAACCGGTCGCCTGCGAAGACGAGCGCGAGAACGAATCCCGCTACGGGCACATAGAGGTAGCGCTCGGCGAAGAGCACTCCGGCAAGACTGACCGTGTTGAGCGAGGGCGCGAGGGGCAGCAAGAAGAAACCCGCCGCGATCGCGAGACGCGGGTCGCCGCGCCGCCTTATCGCCCACGCCGCGGCCGCGACGAGCGCCACCACGAGCAACGCGCCCAGCATCGCTCGCCCGTCGAGCAATCCGTGCGCGATCGGGAGCGTGCCCCACCCATAGAAGTAGTTGAGACCCGTGGGGACGACGAGAAGGCGCGCCGCATGCACGAGTAGATACGCCGCGGTGCCGAAGCGAACGTCGAGCGGCTTCTCGAAGAGCGGGTGGTCGCCGGCGCCGATCATGGGGACGCCGCCCAAGGCCCCCATCAGGGAATAGCGGAGCGCGAGATAAGCGCCTAGCACGAGAAAGGACGCCACGACCACGCGACGCTGGCGCGTCTGCGTCGGCAGGGCCATCCCGCCCGTCGCACACGAGGCGAGGCTCGTGAGCAGGAGGAGGAAGGGATACGCGACGGCGTACTCTTTGCTCGCAAGAGCCACGGCACCGCAGAGCACCGCGCCCGTTTCGTAGAGCCAAGGGGGACGCTTGCGACACGCCTCGAGGTGCAGGTAGATCCCGGCCAGCATCGCGACCGACGCCATGAGGTCGGCGCGCCCGACCGCGGAGCACACGGCTTCCGAGAGCGCCGGGTGAACGGCGAAGAGCGCCGCTCCGGGCAGGACGAAGGGAGATCCCGGAGAGAGCCGCAGCAGCAGCAAGGCGACGAGAAGCGTGCCCAGGACGTGGAGTCCCATGTCTACCAGGTGAAAGCCTTGCGGCGCGAGACCGAAGAGCCGCGCTTGCAGCGCGAAGGTCGCGGTGACGAGGGGGCGATACGACCGCGTCGCGTAGGAAGCGTCGGCGGCGACGCCCCAGTAGTCGCTCGTGAAGATGTCCACGAGGGAACCCTCGAGGACCACGGGGTTCTCGGTGATCGAGCGCGCGGCGTCGAGGATCAGCGGCTTCGCGGGCAGCAGCAGGTAGGGAGCAAGGGCCGCGGCCGCGAGAAAGACGAGCGCTCGCGCCGAAAGGTGCGCAACGGGAGCGGGGGGAGCGGTTCTTGGGCCCATCGACCGATCATGCTAGCCGCGCCCTTGTCCACCCGCACGCCGGAGCCGCGTTGCATCGCGCCTCGGGCCGGCGGCGGCGCACGGCCGCGCCTGCTTCGAATCGGCGGCCGGAAAAGGCGCGGGCCACTCCGATGCATGCGCCCAGTCGGGCGGATACGAGGGCGTTCGGGAAGGCGAGCCCGTTGCGGAGGACCGCCCTTCCGCGGGTTCTGCGTCGCTCGTCATGGCTCGAGGAGTCTTCATCGTTTCCTCGCCGCGGGGTACCCCATGGAGGTCGTTCGGAGCACGTTTCGCGTCCAGAGACGAATCTGTTCCGCAGGGGATCGCACGCAAGGTCCGGCTCGAACGAGAGCGACCTTGCCGCTGCGTTCGGTTGCCGGATCGCAAGAAAATGATGGTTACGGGCGGAATTTTGCGTTTTGCGCGCATCTCCCTCTTGAACGAAAACAAGCTCGGTGATACGAAAAGCCTGTTTTCGCGTGGATTGCATGCAGGCGCACGTCGCGCCTGAGAGCAGCGAAAAACGGGAGGCCAGAGATGGCGAAGAAGGCAGCCAAGAAGTCGACCAAGAAGGCGGCGACGAAGAAGGTGAAGAGCGCCGAAAAGGACATGCTCCTCGTCGGCAGCAAGGTGAAGAACGCTCTCCGTGAGCAAGGCGTCAACGTGGCGTCGGATGCTCCGGCTGCGCTCAACGACGTCGTCTATTGGTACATCGAGCAGGCGGTTCGCCGCGCGAACGCCAACGGCCGCAAGACGGTCCGTCCTCACGACTTCACGGCCTGATCGCTTCGTGACCGGGGCGGCGCGTGCCTCCGCATGGGCCGCCCCGATTCTCCTCCGGGGCCGATGATGCTGACCCGTCTGAGGGGAATCGCCTATTTCCTCCCCGTCCCCATCGTTCTCTGGCTCTTCACGCAAGCGCCGCTCGGCGTGAGGCGATCGATCGCCCTCGGGCTCGTCATGGTGGTCACGCACCGGCTCTACGCCCGCCCCTTCGCGCTGCGCTTCGCAGGGGAGCGCTGCCTCTGGTCCGGCGCGACGATCACCGAGGGACCCGTCGTCGAGATTCGCGAACCCGGCGGAGTATCGACCTGGCGCTGCCGGTCGGAGCGCGAGGAGGACCGCCTCCGCCGCCTTCTCTCCTACGCCTCGCGGAATCGCGCGCTGATCCGCGTGGGGATCGTCGGCGTGCTCGCGATCTTCGTCGCCGGGTCGCTTTTCATCGATCGGGGACTGCTCGTGCCGCTCGTCCGCGAGGACGCGGTCGCGTTCTTCCGCGGAGGCATCGCGTTGGTCGTTCTTCCGCTCTCGATCCAGGGGCCGCGCGCCCGGCGCGACGATGACCAGGCGCTCGCCTCGCCCTTTCCGGTGCACATTCAGGCGCTGATCGGCAGCGCCGCGGTTCTCTGGCTCTTCCGCATCGTGGGCGCCGTCTGGCTCGTGCTCGCCGCGCTCCATGTGGCGGGACGCTTCGGGCAGGGTTAGATATCCCGGCGATGCGCTCCCACCGCCAAGCCGCCGTGCTCCTGATCGGCAACGAGCTGCTCTCCGGCCGCGTGCAGGATCAGAACCTGGCATTCCTCGCCCAGCAGCTCTGGTCCATCGGCATTCGCGTGACCCGGGCCGAGGTCGTGCGCGACGACGTGCTCGAGATCGCCGATCGCGTCGCCGCGCTGGCTGCGACGCACGACTTCCTTTTCACCAGCGGCGGAATCGGTCCGACGCACGACGACGTCACCATCGCCGGCATCGCCCGCGCCTTCGGCGTTCCCGTGGTCGAGGACGCCGCGCTGGCCGCGCGCATCCGCGAGCACTTCGGCGACGGGACGACCGAGGCGCATCTGCGCATGGCGGCCGCACCCGCCAACGCCGTGCTGGTGGGCGTTCCGCCCGCGTGGCCGACGATCCGCGCCGGGAACACCTTCGTTCTTCCCGGAGTGCCCGCGATCCTGCGGCGCAAGTTCCTCGCCCTGAAGCCGTCGCTCGACGATGGCACGGGGTTTCATCGGGAGTCGCTCGTCTTTCGCGTGCAGGAGGTCGACATCGCGCCCGTCCTGGACCGCGTCGCCGCCGAGTTCGTCGACCTCGAGATCGGCTCGTACCCCGAACCGGATCTGGTCCTCGTCACCATCGAGGGCGAGGACGCGGGCCGGGTGGCTCTCGCCCGGGAACGGCTCGACTCGTTGACGGCGGGTTTCCCGCGCTGATCCGGCCGGCGTTGCCCTCTCTCCGGTGCCGCCCCACATTGACCGGTGGAGGACTCGCGCCATGCAGGGATCGACGCGCCCCCCGAGCGCCGCTGAGCTCTGGTATCGACGCGGAGTCGAGTTGGCCCGCGAGGGCCGCTATGACGACGCGCTGGAACCCCTCGAGCAGGCCCTCGCCTACTCGATCGACGAGCCGAGCACGACCTTTCAACAGACGCTGCGCTCCTACTACGGGCTCTGCGTCGGGCTCTCGCGCGGAGACACGCGCCGCGGCCGCCAGCTATGCGAGGAAGCGATCGCGGGCGGCCCCGTCCGGCCCGATCTCTACGTGAATCTCGCGCGGGTCTACCTGCGCGCCGCGCGGCGTAACCTCGCGGTGGAGTCGCTGCTGACCGCGCTCTCGGTGGCGCCCAACGATCGTGAAGCATGGAGCCTCATGGCTCAATTGGGGCTGCGGCGGCCGCCGGTCTTGCGCTTCTTGCCGCGCGGCAATCCGCTCAACAAGTACCTGGGACTCGTCCGCCATCGCGTCCTGGGCACGAATCCCGCGCCCCTCTGCTGAGACATCGCATCCGCGTGCGCTACAAGCCCAGCTCGGGGATCAGCTCGATCGCCACATAGAGACGGACCGCGAGGTCGAGAGCCGCGCGCACGTCGAGCGCGATCGTGCGCCGGCACTCGGTCTTCGCGCCGCCGATCACGCACGGCGCGCGAGTCTGCCCCGAGACGAGCCCCAGCAGCCGGCCGGTGCCGTCGACGACCATTGCCCCCGGCGCCTCGTCGGGACGCGCGAGGTCGATCGCGAACGCGAGGGGTACGTCACCGAGGAGCGGATCGGAAAAGTCCGGGATGCGCGATCCAGAAAGCTGCGCGAAAGCCTCTTCGCTGACGCGATGGCCGTCGTCGTCGGCCACGCAGGCGACGAGTTCGGAAAGGGTCGTCGCGTAGGGGAGTCGCGGCGCGTCGCCGTGGGGACGGAAACCATCCGCCGCGCCGATCGAAAGCCAGGGGCCGTGCTCGCCGTCGCCCAGGCCCAGGACCATCGCCCCTCCGCGATAGCCGAAGCGCGCGGGCTGCACCCATTGCGGCGGCACGACCGGCTTGCCGTCGCGGCCGTAGGCGCGCAGGAACGCGTAGGGCAGCGCGTAGCTCGGCCAGTGGCGGCTGGCCCCCGGTCCCCCAAAGCGAGCAATGGACTCGTCTGGTACGTGGACCAGCTTGACGCCGCCGGCACTCTTGCGAGTGACGCGGCGCGTGGGCGGAGCGGCCGTGCCCTCCGCCGCGGGCTCGTTCTCGATCTCGGCATCGTAGGCAAGTTCGATACCGGGACACGCGAGCTCACCGTCCCGCGTCGGCGTGTGGAAACCCGTCGCGCGCAGCGCCGCCGCGCGCTCGCCGGTGGCGTCGAGACAGGGGCGCGCGACGTCGTAGGGGGCGAGGATGAGCCCGTCGCTCGACACGAAGACGCCGTTCGCGAAGGGAATGCCCGGGACGCCCTCGAAGCGCACGAGAGCACCCGCGAGGGTACGGATCTCCGCGGGCGTCATCCGCAGGCCGCGGCCCGCCAGAGGCGCGAGGTCGATCTCGTCGAGGCGATCGAGCTCGACCACGACGTCCGTGCCGCCGGCGTGCGCGATTGGAACGCCGGGCGCGGTGAATATCGCGGCGGCGAGGACGAGCGAGGCCACGACCGTGTGAACTCGCGCGCTGGAAAGACGCGTCGTCATCGTGGCCTCTCCCATCCTGCGGCTCAGCGAAGCGCGACCGTGACGGTCACGGCGCCGCGCAGATCGCCCTGCGCATAGCCGGTGGCTTCGTCCTGCGGATAGAGCTCGCGGATCTTGGCGAGCAGGGCGGGGTCCATCTGCGCTTCGTCGCCGTGGCAGTGCAGGCACGGTTTGGCGACGTAGATCGGCTTCATGTAGCGCAGGGTGCGCGCACCATCCGCGCCGGTGACGACCTCGGCGAGTTCGTCGATGCCCGCGCCGTCCGCGGCACGAGCCTCGGCGAAGCGCACGAGTTGCGCCGCCTCGTAGTCATCGGGGCGGTCGCCCGCGTTGCGAATGCGTTCGCTCACGCGGCGGATCGAAAGGCCGTCCGTCTGGTGGACGGAGGCGATCTCGGGCGCTCGTTCGGCGCACACGGAGACGGCGTTCAGCGGTCCTCCCGCATCCATCGCGGCGACGAGTTCCTTGCGTAGCTCCGTCATGAGGCCGTCGGCGGCGGTCCGCGCGCGGCCGAGCGCTTCCTCGGGTACATCCGCGGCGATCACGCTCGTCGGAACCGGCGCGGTTTCTTCCGACGCTTCCGGAGCGGGCGCGGGAGCGGTCTCCGTGACGGGCGGTTGCGGCTTCTCGGCCGGCGAGCACGCAAGAAGAAGAGCGAGAGCGAGAGGGAAGACGGCGAGAATCGTGCGCTGGAACATGGTGATTCTCCTCGATCAGACGGCGGGGCGGGCCTATCCCGGCTCAAGGTAACTCATCGTGCGCGGCCGTGGTGGAGCCACCATCCGCGGACCCGGTGATGATCTCGATGCGCGGGGATCGCACCGGATGCGCCGGCGGACCCTCCCATGCCGCCTCGACGGCGTCCAGGTCGCGCAGCAACCGTCGCAGGTCGAAGCCGTGCAGCGCGGGAGCGAACGGGACGAGCTTCGCGCGGGCGCGCGCGAGCAGGGTGCGCGCGGAGGCGACGCGGCCGCGCTCTTGATGTGCCATCGCGACCGCGACCTGGATCAGGCCCTGCAGAAAGACGCGATCGCCGCCGGCGGGAAGCGGACGCCAAACCTCTTCGATGATCTCGTGCGCCTCGAAGTAGAGCCCTCGATTGAAGAGCTCCACGCCCCGCGACACCTCGGCGTACCACGCGGGGACCTGCGCGCGATCAGTCGCGCCGGGCACTTCGCGCCAACACCCGCGCGGGATCGACCGCGACGAGTCCGTTCGGATGGACGGCGGTACAGCCTGCTTCGCGGGCGCGGACGAAGAGATCCTCGTCGACATGCGGCCCGTAGCCGATCACGGGAAACTCCGCTCCGCAGCGCTCGCGCGCCGCCGCGAGCATCGCGCGCCACGGGAGACGCGAGGAGCCGACGTCGAGGAGCATCGCGCGCGGGTCACGCTCGAGCGCGGCCGCGAGCTGCGTCTCGCCCGTGACGGTCATGACCTCGTAGCCCGCGGCGCCGAGCGCGGATTCGATCTTGGCGCGGAAGAAGAGATTGTCGTCGGCGAGGATCACCAAGGGAGCCGTCATCGCTGGACCTCGTCTCTTTCTCGTCCTCGCCTTCGGGCGAGGATGCGTTACGAAGGGCAGGTCAATGCGCGCGATCAGAGCGCGGGCAGGACGACCCCGCTCACCTCGCCGAAGCCCACCCGCGCGTCGTCGCGCTTCGCCGCGCCGCGGATCGTGAGCGTGTCGCCATCCTGCAGAAAGGTCCGCTTCTCGCCGGACGGAAGCTCGAGGGGCTCCTCTCCGCGCCAGGAAATCTCCAGAAGGCTACCGCGCTCGGTCTTCGCCGGCCCCGAGATGGTGCCCGACGCGAGCAGGTCTCCGGGGCGCACGTTGCACCCGCTGCTCGTGTGATGCGCGAGTTGTTGCGCCACGTTCCAGTAGAGATAGCTGAAATTGGAGAGCGCGATGCGGACCGGGTCGGTCTGCTTCTCGGTCGCGAGCGCGACCTCGAGGGCGATGTCCCACGAGGGATTGCCGTGAGAGCGCAGGTAATCGAGCGGTGGCGGATCCTGTGGAGGACCCTCCTTGCGGAAGGGCAGCAGCGCCTCGAGGGTGACCACCCACGGCGAGATCGACGTGGCGAAGTTCTTCGCGAGGAAGGGACCGAGGGGCTGGTACTCCCACTTCTGAATGTCGCGTGCGCTCCAGTCGTTGACGAGCACGAAGCCGAAGATGTGATCGAGCGCGCGATCGACGGGGATCGGCTGCCCGAGTTCGTTGCCCGGACCGACGAAGAAGCCGACTTCGAGTTCGAAGTCGAGCTGGCGTGAAGGACCGAAGACCGGCGCCTCCGCGTTGGGCGGCATGATCTGGCCGTGCGGACGGCGCACCGGAGTGCCGCTGACGACGATGGAACTCGCGCGACCATGGTAGGCGACGGGCAGGTGCAGCCAGTTGGGCATCAGCGCGTTCTCGCGGCCGCGAAACATGATGCCGACGTTCGTGGCGTGCTCGCGCGACGAATAGAAGTCGGTGTAATCGCCGATCACCGCGGGCAGGAGCATCTCGACATCGCCGATCTCGAAGAGCGCGTCGGCGCGGAGCGCGCTGTCGGCGGAGAGAGTCGTGTCGGCGGTCGAGAGCAGGCGGCTGATCGTGGCGCGGGCCTCGCGCCACGCGGAACGACCTTCCGCCATGAAGGCATTCAGCGAGGGGTTGCCGAAGAGCGACTTTCCCGCGAGCGTCGGGCTCTTGAAGAGACCGTGACGCTCGAGCACCGCGAGATCGAGAACGTGATCGCCGATGCGCGTGCCGACCCGCGCGTGGCCGCCGACGCGCGGACGAAAGACGCCGAAGGGGATGTTCTGGATCGGGAAGTCGGAATCCTTGGGAACCGGCACGAAGGCGCGCAGGGCCGGATCGTGCGTCGCGTCCTGGATCATCGTTCACCTCCTCAGAGCAAACCGAGAGCCTGAAGATCTTCGCGCGGTTCGTCGACGCTGCAGCTCCCGAACGACGTCACCAACTCGCGCCGCGCGCGTTCGATGGCCGCGATGCCGACGCTGTGTCCGTGCCAGGCGAAGGCGTCGTTCGTGAAGACGAACGACGCGGGATCGCGGTCCTCGAGCATCGCTTCGGCAGCCGCGGCGTCGAGCGATCCGGCGTGAATGAGCACTCCGGCGCCGAAGACGTTGAAGAACCCGTGCATCGTGGCACCGAGCTCGGGAGCGTCGCGGCGCACGGGATGATGCAGCCCCGCGGTCGCCTTGAACGTCACGCCCGCTTCGAGGCACGAGGCGAGCGTGTGCGCGATGCGCTGGCACGTGGGGAACGCGTCGGCGACGAGCCCGCCGGTGCGGAGCTTGAAGCCGCAGCCCACACCGCTGGAGTGGGTGGCAGCGGCGAGCGCGCGAGCGACGAGGCGGGTGCGCTCCGGCCACGAGCGCGCGAGGCCCGCTTCGACGGCGAGGTTGGGACCGTCGGGAAGCGCCTCGGAGAAAGTCTCGGCGACCCAGGCGGTCGTCGATGCGATGTCGCTTTCGCTCGCGCTCTCGACGAGGTCGTCCGGCAGGCGGATCTCGATCGCGTCGACGTGAACGCGCCCCGCGTGCTGCTCGACGAACGCGCGCAGGCGGGCGACATCGACGGCCACCTGGTTTTTCACTTCTTCGCGTTGGGCGGGCGCGGTGGCGAGCACGGAGAAGTGGAACGCCGGGCCCTGGGCGAGAACCGATGCCCGGTAGGGACCGAGGTCCGCAAGGCGCGCCGCGGGGCAGATGAAGCGGGCCACGCAATTCGCCATCGGCCCGTGGCGATGCGCCGCGAAGGCGCGGATCGCGGGATCGAGGTCGAGCTTCGCGGGCGGAAAGAGCGCGGCGTCGTCGATGATGCCGTGCAGCAGCGCGGCGAGCGCGGTTTGCATTCGCTTCTCCTTGGGGTTCGCGCCGCATGGTAGCGGGCTAGCCTGTCGTGGCAAACGAGGGCGGCGGCGGCGCTGGGCGCCAAAAGACTGTAGATTCTTCGTACGATGAAAGCATCGTACGACGGCAAAGGCCGAATTACCGCCGCCGATCTCTCGGAGCGGCTCCACGATCCCTGGCTCGCCAGCCCCCTGGCCCTCGAGCTCACCGCGGCAGGCTTGGCGCCGGCCGCGTCGCGCGTCACCGAGGGGCTCGCGCAGGCACTCGGCGGCGACGAGGGCCACCCGCAGATCGTATGGGGCGGAAGCGGCTGTGGAAAGAGCCACTTGGCGGCCCTCGTGGCGGCGCGCGTGGCCAGGCGCGAAGGCCTCGTGGGCAGGCTGAAGGTCTTTCGCGTCCGCGAAGATGCCGCTCCATCGCTCGGTCCGCTCGATCTCTACCTCACCCTGATCGAAGAAGCCTCGCGCGCCAGCGGTGACCCCGCCCACGTTGGCCGCATCGCGGCGGTTTACGACCTACCGCCCGGCGCCGCCGAGAAGGCGGCGGAAGGCCTGCTCGAATCGATGATCGGGGACGGACCTGTCCTCCTCGTCCTCGAAGGCGCCGACGCGCTTTTCGTGAGGTGGGGTTCCGAGGCCCGGGGACGTTTCGAGGAGTTTCTCGCGCGCCGCCGGCGCTGGGCCCTGCTCGCCACGGCTCAGGTACCGTTCGACGACTCGGGCGAGGTCCTGCTCGAGGTCCGCGGGAACGCCGCCGACGTGCATGGCCTCCGGGACCTCGAGCCCGACGAGATCGAGTCCTTCGGCCGGACCGTTTTCGGTTTCGACGACGAGGGCACGGAAGGCGTCCTGCTGCTTCGCGCCGCCGCGCACTTGTTGGGCGAGTCGCGCCGCATCGTCGTCACGATCGCCGAAGCGGTTCTCGTCCGGGGGCAAGGCGATCCGGCCGCCGTCTTGCAGCGCGTCCTGGCACGGCTCGCTCCGGATTTCCGCGCGAGGGTCGAACGCGCTTCCGCGCAGCAGCGGCGCCTGCTCGCGGCCTTCGCCCGCGCCCGCCGTGCTCTGCGCGTGAAAGACGTGTCCCGCGCCTGCTTCCTGAGCTCGCAGACGGTGTCGAGCCAACTCGGGGCGCTGCGCGAACTCGAAATGGTGGCCGCCGAGCGGGTCGGCCGCGAGACCTTCTACGACATCTCCGATCCTGCCCTGGGAGCCTGGCTCGAATCGGAGTCGGGCCAAGCGGACGCCCTCACCGCCGACCTTCGCTTCCTCGTCGAACTCGTGCGCGCCGAGGGCGATGCCGCGCGAAGCGACGCGGCGGACCTGCTCGACGGCGCGCCACGGACGTGGCGGGCAGGGGTTCCGCAGCTCATCTCGCGACACAGGGAAGCCGGTACGCTGCCCCGGCTCGCCGCGTCGCTTGCCGCGGCGTCTTGGGGCTTTCACGAGCGGCGCATCGACTCGGCGGGCGCCGCCCTGTGGCGCGACCTGTGGTGGGAATGGGGCGGCCGCGAACCCGAACTCCTTCCACCGCTCCGGCTGGTCGATGCCGCCCTCCGCGATGTCGATCGCAGCGCCCGGCGGGTCTTCGTTCAGGGACGCGAGGTTTCTTTAACCCCCAAATCGGTTTCCA
>CAZPJJ010000094.1:0-11667 GCA_964586535.1 uncultured Acidobacteriota bacterium
CCGGCGCGTGGCGACCGGCGCGTGGCGACCGGCGCGTGGTGTTCCGCCGCACGGCGGGACGTGCGGCAGGACGATCGCGCGAGTGCACCGCGTGGCGACCGGAGCGTGGCGACCGGCGCGTGGCGACCGGCGCGTGGCGACCGGCGCGTGGTGTTCCGCCGCACGGCTGTCTCGGCGATCGTTCATTTCAGGGGGTCCCGTGTACACGGGACCCCCTCTTTTGCACGATGCGCCACACGGGACCCCCGTTTTTGAAAGGTCCGTTTCGAGGGTTTTTCATATCCGGGGGTCCCGTGTACACGGGGGGAACCGAAGTGAAAGAACTTCACGCGCTTCGACGCGATCCGAGCGCGACAAAGGCGTCGCAAGGCCCCTCGGCCGCGCGATACCTTTCATTTCGCCTACCCCCGTGTGGGCGATCGATCATTTCAGGGGGTCCCGTGTACACGGGACCCCCTCTTTTGCACGATGCGCCACACGGGACCCCCACTTTTGAGCAGCCCCCCCTCTCGAAGCGCTCATCTCGACGGGACCCGTGTACACGGGGGTGGCGGAAATGAGCGATCGCCTGGCGTCGCAGCCTCTCGCGAGGTCGATTTCCACCTCGCGATGCGTCGCGAGGCGGCTCGACGACGCGAGCCTGCTCATTTCGCCTCCCCCCGTGTCGGCGATCATTCATTTCGGGGAGTCCCGTGTACACGGGACCCCCTCTTTTGCACGATGCGCCACACGGGACCCCCAATTTTGAGCAGCCCCCCTCTCGAAGCGCTCATCTCGACGGGACCCGTGTACACGGGGGTGGCGAAAATGAGCGATCGCCTGGCGTCGAAGCTTCTCGCGAGGTCGATTTCCACGTCGCGAGGCGTCGCGAGGCGGCTCGACGACGCGAGCCTGCTCATTTCGCCTACCCCCGTGTCGGCGATCATTCATTTCGGGGAGTCCCGTGTACACGGGACCCCTTCTTTTGCACGATGCGTCGCACGAGCACCTGGTCCTCGAGCGCGGCGGCCGCTCAGTGCCCGGTAACCCCACGCCCCGATGACTGATCTTGCCGCGGCACCCGCCCGATGAGACGATCCGTCTCATCGAGGAGGCGAGAACGATGATGAAGACGGCTTCCCTCCTACTCGGGCTTGCGACGGCCCTCGCGACGCCCGCCTCCGCGAGTTGTCCCAACGCGGAGGCGATGGACGAAGCGAACGCGCGCGCCCTCTCGCGCATCGTCAAGGCCGAGATCGAGTTGGGACTGGGAAACTGGCAACACGAGTCTACGATCAACAGCGAGTTCCACTCGATCGCTTCCGGAATCGGAACGCCGTTCGCCTTCGCGTTCGCATCAGAAGAGGTCGCGAAGAGGCATCTCCCGGATTTCTCCATCAAACAGATGCCGATTCAGCAGACGCTCCTCGAGCTGGCCCGCATCCTCGACTTGACCTATGACGTGGTTGTCCTCGACGACGGCGGAGAGGTGCTCTTGATCGACGCGTGCGACACGAAGCGTGAGGGCGCGCCCGAGGAGTGACCGCGGCGGTCGAACGGATGGCGCTCCTCTCCCGCGCCCTCTCCCGCACCGTCTCCCGCTTCCTCTGCGGCTCCCTCTCCCGCACCACCGCTCCGCCACACCGGGGCGAGATCTCCCCCGCCCCGGTGCGACGTCGCGCAGAAAGCCGTCAGTCGTTCCGCAGCGCGGCCTGAGCCGCGGCGACGCGCGCGACGGGCAGGCGGCGCGGCGAACAGGAAACGTAGTCGAGCCCCACGTCGTGCGCGAACTCGATCGACTTGGGATCGCCGCCGTGTTCGCCGCAGATGCCGATCTTGAGATCGGGGCGCGTGGAGCGGCCTTTCGTGACGCCGATTTCGATCAACGCGCCGACGCCGTCGCGATCGAGGGTCTGGAATGGATCGTTGGGGAGGATCCCGCCGTCGACGTAGAAGGGCAGGAACTTCCCGGCGTCGTCGCGCGAGAGTCCGAAGGTGGTCTGGGTGAGGTCGTTGGTGCCGTAGCTGAAGAACTGCGCGTGCTCGGCGATCTGATCGGCGGTGAGCGCGGCGCGCGGCAGCTCGATCATGGTGCCGCAGAGGTAGGGCACGCGGCTCTTCTTCTCGGCGAAAACTTCTTCGGCGACGCGCTCGACGATGACGCGCTGGCGCGCGAGTTCTTCTTTGTGGCCGACGAGCGGGATCATGATCTCGGGGTGTACTTCGAGACCCTCGGCGGCGACGTCGCAGGCGGCTTCGAGGATGGCGCGCGCCTGCATCTCGGTGATCTCGGGGAAGACGATGCCGAGCCGGCAGCCGCGATGGCCGAGCATGGGATTGGCCTCGGCGAGCGACTCGACTTTGGCGTGGAGTTCGTCGCCGGTGACGCCCATCTGCTTGGCGAGGGCGTCGATTTCGGCGCGCGTGTGCGGCAGGAACTCGTGCAGCGGCGGATCGAGGGTGCGGATGGTGACGGGGTAGCCCTTCATGGCGCGGAAGATCCCGGCGAAGTCGCCGCGCTGCATGGGAAGCAACTCGGCGAGGGCGGCGCGGCGGCCGGCTTCGTCCTTGGCAAGGATCATCTTGCGCACGGAGGTGATGCGGTCGCCCTCGAAGAACATGTGCTCGGTGCGGCAGAGGCCGATGCCGCGCGCGCCGAGCGCGATGGCTTCTTCGGCTTGCGCGGGAGAATCGGCGTTGGTGCGCACACCCAGACGGCGGAACTCGTCGGCCCAGGAGAGGATCTTGGCGTAGCGCTTGGCGATGTCGCTCGACTCGACGGTGCGCTGCTTGGTGACGAGCGCCTCGACGACTTCCGAGGGATGCGGGGTCATCATGCCGACGTAGACCTTGCCGGTGACGCCGTCGATCGAGATGGCCTCGCCTTCCTTGACGACGCGGTCGCCGACCTTGATGGTGGCGGCCTTGTAGTCGATCTCGAGTGCGGCGGCGCCGACGACGCAGGGCTTGCCCATCTGCCGCGCGACGAGCGCGGCGTGGCTGGTCATGCCGCCGCGGGCGGTGACGATGCCGCGCGCGGCTTTCATGCCGCCGACGTCTTCGGGTGAGGTCTCGAGACGCACGAGGATGACGGCCTCGCCTTTGTTGGCGAGCGCCTTGGCGTCGTCGGCGTGGAAGACGACTTTGCCGGCGGCGGCGCCGGGGCCGGCGGGCAGGCCCTTGGCGAGCATGCGGCCTTCGGCCTCGGCGCGGCGCAGCTCTTCGGCCGAGAAGATCGGCGCGAGGAGGTGCTCCATGGCATCGGCTTCGACGCGCTTGATCGCGGTCTTGGGATCGATGAGGCCGTCCTCGACCATGTCGGTCGCGATGACGACGGCGGCGAGTCCGGTGCGCTTGCCGTTGCGCGTCTGCAGCATGTAGAGCTTCTTGCGCTCGATCGTGAACTCGAGGTCCTGCATGTCGCGGTAGTGCTGCTCGAGCTTGCGCGCGATGTCGACGAACTGCTGGTAGGCCTCGGGCATGAGCTCTTCGAGCGAGAGCCCGCTGCCGTCGGTCTTCTGCGCGATCGACATCGGCTGCGGCGTGCGCGTGCCGGCGACGACGTCCTCGCCTTGGGCGTTGACGAGGAACTCGCCGAAGACGCGGTTGGCGCCGGTGGCCGGATCGCGCGTGAAGGCGACGCCCGTCGCGCAGTCCTCGCCGAGGTTGCCGAAGACCATCGCCTGGACGTTGACGGCGGTGCCCCAGTCGGCGGGGTAGTGGTACATGCGGCGGTATTCGACGGCGCGCGGATTGCCCCACGAGCGGAAGACGGCCGCGATGGCGCCCCAGAGCTGCTCTTTGGGATCGCTCGGGAAGGGCTTGCCGGTGCGCTTCTGCACGAGCTCTTTGTACTGGGCGACGAGGGTCTTCAGGTCGGCGGCGGAGAGATCGGTGTCGAAGTGCGCGCCCTTGGCGACTTTCATCGCGTGCAGCAGCTCTTCGAAGGGATCGTGGTCGGTCTTGGACTCGGCGGCGACGCCGAGCACGACGTCGGAGTACATCGCGATGAAGCGGCGGTACGCGTCGAAGGCGAAGCGCTCGTCGCCGGAGGCCGCGACGAGGCCGCGCACAGTGTCGTCGTTGAGGCCGAGGTTCAACACGGTGTCCATCATGCCGGGCATCGAAACGCGCGCGCCCGAGCGCACCGAGACGAGCAGCGGGTTGGTGGTGTCGCCGAAGCGCTTGCCCATGAGTTCTTCGAGCCGCGCGAGTGCGCGATCCACCTCGGCGTCGAGGCCGGCGGGCATCTGGCCGCCCGCCTTCTCCCAGGCGATGCACATCTCGGTCGTGATCGTGAATCCCGGCGGCACGGGGAGACCCAGGCGCGCCATCTCGCCGAGATTGGCGCCCTTGCCGCCGAGCAGGTTCTTCATCGAGGCATCGCCTTCGGCCGAGCCCCCACCAAACAGGTAGACCATCTTGTTCGCCACGAGAATTCTCCTTCTTACCCGACGAGGCCGGTCCCAGGAATTGGGGGGGCCGGTCAGCTTCGTTCGTGTCCTTCCACGACCAATTCGGCCATCTCGACGGTTGCGCTCGCGAGCGCGTGGATGCGCGCGAGCAAACCGAGACGGGCGCGGCGGACGCGCGCGTCTTCGTCCATCACCAAGATTTCGTCAAAGAAGCGGTCGACGTCGGGGCGCAGGCCCGCGAGCCGCCGCAAAGTCGCTTCGTAGTCGCGGCCGCCGCTCCCCGCGGTGTCCTCGGCAAGCGCGAGGGCGTCGGCCAGCGCGCGCTCCGCGGGCAGTGCGAGGGCGTCGCCGTCGGCGCCGGGCGCGACGTGCTCACCGCGCTCGTTGGCCTGCGTGAGGATGTTGCGCACGCGCTTGCTCGCGGCCGCGAGCGCCAGGAAGTCCGCACTGCCGCGCACGCCGCGCAGCGCCGCCAAGCGGCGCGCGAGATCGTCGAGAACGAGCGGACCCTCGCCCGCGACGGCGCGCACGGCGGCGATCTCGTCGTAGCGGGCACCATTGCGCTCGGCCCATCCGGCAAAGCGCTCGATCAGGAAGGCGACGAGGGGGCCGCGCGTCTCGTCGGCGCGCGCGCGGAGATCGGGACCGCTCTCGCCGCCGACGAAGCCGGCGAGCGCGAGGTCGCAGGACTCGCGCAGATCGAGGCCGCTCTCGGCGAGCGCAAGAAGCACGGCGCCCGTGCCAGCGCGTCGGAGCGCGAAGGGATCTTTGCTGCCCGAGGGCACGAGTCCCACGGCGAAGCCGCCGGCGAGCGTGTCGAGGCGGTCGGCGAGGCCGAGCAGGCGTCCTTCGCGCGTGCTTGGAAGCTCGTCGTCGGCGGAAGAGGGGCGGTAGAGATCGTAGATCGCCCTCGCGACCGCCTCGGGTTCGCCATCGGCGCCCGCGAGCAATCCGCCCGCGACGCCCTGCAACTCGGGGAACTCACCGACGAGGCCGGAGACCAGATCGCAGCGCGCAAGCAGCGCGGCGCGTTCGAGCGCACCCCTCGCGGCGGCGTCCAGGCCGAGCCGCTCCCCGAGAGCTCCCGCAAGCCGCGCGACGCGGCGGGATTTCTGCGCGTAGGTGCCGAGGTCCTTGTGGAAGACGACGCCGTCCTGCGCGGGCGCGCGCTCCGCGAGCGTGCGCTTGCGGTCCTCCTGCCAGAAGAAGAGCGCGTCTTCGAGGCGGCCGCCGACGACCCACTCGTGACCGCGCCGCACGTGTCCCTGCGGATCGGCGGCGACGTTGACCGCGACGGCGAAGGCCGGCAAGAGCCCGCGCTCGCCGACGATCGTGAAGGCCTTCTGGTGATGGCGGAGGCAGGTCTGCAGCACTTCGCGCGGCAGCAGTTGGGCAAAACGCTCGTCGAACGCACCGGTCAGCACGCCGGGATGCTCGACGAGGCCGTTCGACTCGGCGAGCAGCTCGGTGTCGGGGACGGCGCGGCCGCCCTCGGCCAGCGCGCACGCGGCGAGCCGCTCTTGGAGCAGCGCGTGGCGCCGCGCGGGGTCGACGGTGACGTGCGCCGCCTCGAGCACCTGCTCGTAGCCGTCGGCCGTCTCGATGACGTGTTCGCCGGGGGCGAGAGCGCGATGGCCGCGCGTCGTGCGGCCCGCGATGACGCCGAAGAGCTCGAGCGGCAGCACCTCATCGCCGGCGAGCGCGACGAGCCAGTGCACGGGCCGCACGAAGCGGTGCTCCCCCTGGCCCCAGCGCATCGACTTCGGGAACTGCATCCGCGTGACGCCCTGCGCGAATCCCGCCGCGAGGACTTCGCCCAGGCTCTTGCCGCCGGCGGAGACGCGCGCGCCCGCGTAGACGCCGCGCTCGGTCTCGATGCGCGTGAACGCCGCGGGATCGAGGCCCTGCTTCTTTGCGAATCCCAGAAGCGCGGGCGCGGGCGCGCCGTCGGCGCCCCACGCCGCCGCGGCCGGTGGGCCCAAGAGCGTCTGCTCTTTGCTGGCGGTGTGGGTCGCCGTGTCGGCGACGATCACAGTGAGACGGCGGGGCGTCCACAGAGCGCGCGCCTCGCCGTGCGCGAGTTCGGCCCGGTCGAGCAGTCCCGTGACGACCGCGGCGAGATCCTGGGCGGCACCGTCGAGCATCCGCGCGGGGATTTCCTCGCAGCCGATTTCGATGAGCAGCGTGCGGCGCTCGCTCACGATCCTGCCTCCACTGCCTGCGGTGCGTCCTGTTGCAACCATGCCTTGGCGCACATCACCGAGAGCCGGCGCACGCGCTGGATCATCCCCTGGCGCTCGGTGACCGAGAGCGCCCGCCGCGCGTCGAGCACATTGAAGAGATGCGAGGCGTCGAGCACGCGCTCGTAGGCGGCCATGAGCAGCGGGCGCGGCGCGTCGTCCGCGGGATCCTTGCGCGCGATCATGCGCTCGGCCTCGCGCTCGGCGTGCTCGAAGGCGCGGCGATGCGCGTCGACTTCGGCCTCCTCGAAGCACCACGCGCTCTGGTCGCGTTCGTCCCGTTCACGCAGCGCGCGGTAGGGTACAAAGCCGCCGGGATACCAGTCGGCGCGCGCCCAGGGAATGTCGAAGATGTTACGGATGTCGTTGATGAACATGCACATCCGCTCGAGGCCGTAGGTCAGCTCGACGGGGATCACTTTGAGTTCGACGCCGCCGACGACCTGGAAATAGGTGAACTGCGAGATCTCCATGCCGTCCATCGTGACTTGCCAGCCCACGCCGGCCGCGCCGAGCGTCGGCGATTCCCAGTTGTCCTCCTCGAAGCGAACGTCGTGTTCTTCGCGACGGATGCCGAGCGCCTCGAGCGAGCGCAGGTAGAGCTCCTGGACGTCGCCGGGCGAGGGTTTGAGGATGACTTGGTATTGGAAATGCTTGTAGACGCGCATCGGATTCGAGGCGTAGCGGCCGTCGTTGGGCCTGCGCGAGGGCTGGCAGTAGGCGACGCGCCAGGGCTCGGCGCCGAGCGCGCGGAAGAACGTCTCGGGGTGCATCGTGCCCGCGCCCACTTCTTTGTCGTAGGGCTGGTGGATGACGCAGCCCATGTCGCTCCAGAAGCGGCCGAGCCCGAAGAACATCTCTTGCAGGGTCATCTTGGGGGTCATGATCCGTTCGTCTCCCCGGAGCGATCGCCGGGCGGCGTCTCTCCGAGACGGGCGAGAGCGGTCCACGCGACGAGCGGCCGCTCGGTGAAGGCTTGCACGAGGCCAGGCAGCGCGCGCGCGAGTTCGCGGGCGCCCGCCGCGCCGAGGGGCGGCAGGGCGTCGGGAGCGCAGGTGCGCGAGGCATCGAGGAAGAACCGCGCTTCGGGGCCGAGTGCGTATGCGCCCGCGGGCGCGTGCTCGCGAGCGACCGCGCCCATCTCGGGCGCGACGAACGCCGTGCGTTGGAAGAGCGGCACCCCCGATACGGCGCAGACATCGAGGTCGGGAAAGAGCCCCGCGAGCCGCAGCGCCCACGCCTCGGAGTAGCGTGCGAGCGGCTCCCAGGGATCGCCCGCCGCGAGGCGCTCGAGGACGCGCGTGACGAGGCGGTAGAGGCGCGGATCCTCCTGTCCTTCGCGCGCGAATGCATTCGCCAGCTCGAGCACGTGCGCCGTGGCGTAGTAGCGCTCGAGCGGATCGGGCTTGGGAGGAGGGGCGAGCAGCGTCGCCTCGTCGAGCACGGGCAGCGCGCCCTCGCGGCGCACCGTCCAGAGCACATGGATGCGCGAGCCCGGCTGCAGGCAGGGCCCGAAGCGGCGCAGCGACGCCGCGGCGTGGGGCGCGTAGGCAAAGACGCGCTCGCCCTGCGCGGTGAGCATCACCACGCTGCGGTCCGATTCCTGCTGCACCTTGGCATCGAGCACGATCGCGTCGTCCTCCCGTCGCGGCATGTCAGGCGAAGAGAAGGAAGCTGGCGAGCGTCAGGAAGGTCGCCGAGCCGATGATGTCGGTGGAGGTCGTCACGAAGGGCGTCGTCGAGACGGCGGGATCGATGCCGGCGCGATGCAAGAGGATGGGCGTCATGGAGCCCATGAGCGTCGAGAAGAGCATCGCCAGCAGCAGCGAAACCGCGATGATGACCGAGGACATGAGCACCGCCCCGTTGCCGTAGCGGGCGGTCATGCTCGCCGAGACGAGACCTTCGGCGCCGAAGACCAGCGAGTAGACCAGCGTCGCCGCACCGACGAGCACTCCATAGAGCGCCCCCAAGATCGCCGAAACGCCCATCTCGCGCAGGAAGCTGTGCAGGTACTGGCCGCTGTCGATGCGGCCCGTGGCGATGCCGCGGATGATGACGATCGCCGACTGGTTGCCCGCCGCGCCGCCGGTGCCGTTGACCACCGGAAGCAGCGCCGCGAGGCCGACGACCTGCGCCAGCGACGCATCGAATTTGCGGATGACGAACATCGCGAGCAGGCCGCCGATCGCCGAGGCGAGGAGCCAGGGCGAGCGGATGCGCGCGGACTTCATCACCGAGGGCTCGATGCGTTCCTCGGCGCGCGTTCCGGCGAGCGCGTAGATGTCCTCGGTGGCTTCCTCGCGCAAGACGTCGACGACGTCGTCGATCGTGATCAGCCCGACGAGGCGGCCGCGGTCGTCCGTGACGGGGACGGCGAGCAGGTCGTACTTCGATGCGATGCGCGCGACTTCTTCTTGGTCGGCATCCGTGCGAACCGTGATCAGGTCCTGGTTCATGAACTCTTTGAGCTTCATGTGCGGCGGATGGATGAGCAGCTCGCGCAACGAGAGCACGCCCACGAGGTGGTTCCGCTCGTCGGTGACGTAGAGATAGAACACCGTCTCGACGTCCTCGCCGCGCGCCTGCACCGACGACACCGCTTCGGCGACGGTCGTCTCCTCGGGCAGCGCGAAGACCTCGGGCGTCATGATGCGGCCCGCGGTCTCCTCCTCGTAGATCAGCAGTTGCTCGACGGCCGCTTTCTCTTCGGGCTCCATCGCGCGCAGCAGTTCTTCGGAACGCGCGGGGTCCATCCGCGAGAGCAGCTCGGCGGCGTCGTCGCCCGAGCACTCTTCGAGGAGTTTCGCGGCGTGCGGCACGGGGAGGTGCGAGAGGACGTCGACGGCCTCGCCGGGGGGCAGTTCGACGAGCAGGAGGGCCGCGCCCTCGTGATCGCGCTCGCCGAGCTGCTTGAAGAGCGCCACGCGCTCGCGCTCGGTGAGCTCGGCGTAAATTGCGGGGAAGTCCTGCGGGCGGATCTTGGTCAGCAGGTTGGCGAGATGGCCCGGCGCCGACTTCCGCAGAAATCGGCGGATCGATTCCAAGACCACGGTTTTGCGGCGGTCCAAGGGCATCGGCCGGCTCTCCGGGAGAAGGATTCCATCGGCGTAAGACCGGGAATCATAACCTCTCGGAGCGGGCCATGCCGGGGACCGGTTTGCTTTCCTGCCGCCCCCAGACCGGGGCGGCGCGGCGGTCAGCCCTGATAGACGCCGAAGTCCCGGAGCATCTGCGGCCGGTCCCGCCAGTCCTCGCTCACTTTCACCCAGAGCTTCAAGAACACCTTCCGCTCGAAGCGGTGTTCCAGCTCCTTGCGGGCGAGCGTCCCGACCTGCTTCAACCGCGCCCCGCGCGCCCCGATGACGATTCCCTTCTGCGAGGGCCGCTCGACGTGGATCGTCGCGATGATCTCGACGAGGCCGTCCTCGCGCTCGCCGACGTCGTCGACGTGGACGGCCACCGCGTGCGGCACCTCCTGGCGAAGAACCGCGAGCAGCTTCTCGCGGACGCTCTCCTCGATGATCCGGCGCTCGTCCTGGTCGGTGAGAAAGTCCGGCGGAAAGTGAGCGGGCCCCGGCGGGAGGTAGCCCAGGATGACGTCGAGCAAGCGATCGCAGTTGTCGCCGGTTTCCGCGGAGACGGGCACGGCCTCCTTGCAACCCCAGTCGACGATCGCCGCCTCCATGATGGGCAGCGCCTTGGCTTTGTTCGTCGAGTCGACCTTGTTGACCACCATGATCACGGGGGTCTTGCTCTCGGCCGGGCCGATCTCGCCCAACACGTGGCGGTCGCCGGGGCCGATCCCCTCCGAAGCGTCGACGACGACGAGCACCAGATCGGCTTCTTGGGCGACCGCCCGCGCCTTCTCCATCATCACGGCGCCGAGTTGGTGCTGCGGCTTGTGGTACCCCGGCGAATCGAGAAAGGCGATCTGGCCGCCCGCCATGTTGCGCACGCCGAGGATGCGATGCCTCGTCGTCTGAGCGACCGGCGATACGATCGCGACCTTCGAGCCCACGAGGCGATTGAGCAGAGTGCTCTTGCCGACGTTGGCCCGGCCGACGATCGCCACGAAGCCGAAACGATGCTCGGGCGCGGGGACCTCCCCCTCTGTCTCGCGCTTTCCGTCCATCAGTCCTCCGCTTCCACGCGCGGCTCGACGGCGACGCGGCGCGTGATCCGCACGCGCGCGATGCGCCGCGAACGCATGTCGACGATCTCGATCTCGATGCCGGGCGCCACTTCGACGCGCTCGCCTACGCGCGGAATGCGGCCCAGGCGCGAAAAGACCAGACCGCCGACGGTTTCGATGCCCTCGGTGTCGAATTCCTGGTCGACGAGATCCTCGAAGTCCTCGATGGTCATCAGACCGTCGGCCAGCCAGACGCCGTCGCCCTCCGGACGGCAGTACTCCTCGTCGAGATCGTGCTCGTCGCGAATGTCGCCGACGATCTCCTCGACGATATCCTCGATCGTGACGATGCCCGCCGTCCCGCCGTATTCGTCGACGACGCCCGCGATCTGCTGACGCTCCGACTGCAGTTCGCGCAGCAGCTCGAGCGCGAGCTTCTGCGCGGGGACGATCGGCAACGGCCGCAAGATGGCCTTCACCGGGAGGTTCGGCTCGGCGCCGATGACGTGCGGCAGGAGATCGCGCACGGAGACGACGCCGACGAGCCGGTCGAGCGTCTCCTCGTAGACGGGCAGCCGCGAGTGCATCGACTCGAGCATGAGGCGCGCGGTCTCGAGGCAGGTCGCGCCGGATTCGACGGCGGAGACCTCGGTGCGGGGTGTCATCACCTCGACGACCGTCACGCTCGCGAGGTCGACGATCTCGCGGACGAGTTCGCCCTCCGCGCGCTCGAGCAGGCCGCCCTCCTCGGCGTCGCGGAGGACCTCCTCGAGCTGCTCCTCGCGCCGGTCCTCGTCGCCCTCCGCGTCGTCGCGCTGCTTCGAGACCTGGATCCGCTGGTGCGCGCGCGCCAGCGGCCACATCAGCCAGCCGATGAGCAGGTCGATCGCGCGCAGGA
>CAZPJJ010000095.1:0-11642 GCA_964586535.1 uncultured Acidobacteriota bacterium
TTCCAGCGGCCGCCGCCGCGACGGCGAGAGTCGCCGCCAGCAGCGTCAACAACGGCCTTCGTGCGCTCCTTGTCATCGCCATCCTCCCGGGCGCGCCCCGCTCGGCGTCGCCACGCCGAACGCGAGTCCGACATGGACCGACCAGTCGGCGGCGCCGTCGTCGAGGCCCGCCGCGACGTGTGCGACGAAACGTGTGCGGCCCAGCGTCCGGACGCCCACGCCGGCGAGCGCCAGTGCCCCTGCGCCGTCGACGACTTCCTCTTGTGCCTCGACCCAGCCGAAGGCGACGGCGCGCCCGCGCGCCCAAGGGTCGGTTTCGTAGCCCGCGAAGGCGTCGAAGACGTCGCCGACGTCGAAGCCGTCGGGATCGCCGTGCCGCGTGAACCCCGCGCCCGCGAAGCCGCGGCCGGACCAGAAGCGGTACTCGCCCTCGAGGCCGAGCCGCGCATCCCACTCGCCCGTGCCGAGCCCTTCGTCCTCGTCGGCCGTGGGCGCCTTGATGTCGAGACTCGCGTCGAGGCGCGAGACCGCCGCGCCTCCGCCGCCGAGGCGGCGCGAGATCCCGAACTCCACGTCGCCGAGCCCCTCGATGGTGGCCGGGACGACGATCGCGTCGCCCGTTTCGGCGAGCGGGAGCGCGAGCGCGGGGCCAGCGCCTCCGCTGCCCTGCTCGCGGCCACGGCGCGCGCCGCCATCAGGGAGCGTCGTCCCGCCGACGCGAATCACGTCGCCGCCCTCGGTCCACAGGTAGGGAATCTCGACGCGGAACTGCCAGGCATCGCCCGTCGCGAGCCGCACGGCGAAGCGGTCGGTCGCGACCGTCTCGGCCCCGCCGTAGTCGCCTTCGGAGTGCTCGAACGCGCTGCCGATCTCGGCATCCCAAGCGAGCGCGGGCGGGATGCCGGCGCCTCCGGCGAGGGCGGCGACGGTAGCGACGACGGCGAGGGCGAGGGCGAGCGGGGCGCGAGGGCGATCGATCATGAGCGGCTCCAGGGTGGCTTCGCCCTGGATCGAAGCAATCCGCATGCCCGGCCCGGCGGCCCGTTTCGCCGCGTTTTTCGACGATTTCGTCGAATCGGACCGCTCGCGGTGCGACGGAATCTGCCGCTCATCCGCGGATCTTCGCCAGCTTGTAGCGGAGAGCGCGCTCCGAGATGCCGAGCCGCTGCGCGGCCCGCGTCTGGTGTCCGCCCTCGGCGTCGAGGGCCTCCAAGATCAGCGTCCGCTCGAGCGCGAAGACGCGCTCGGGGAGCGATCCACCGGTGCCTGCCTCGGCCGCCGCGGCGCCCGTGGCGAGCGCGGTCTCGCCGTCGCTTTCGGGGCGCGCGCCGAGCACGGTCGGAGGCAAGTCGTCCGTCGTGATGAGCGCTCCGCGCGAGAGCACGAGCGCGCGCCGCACGATGTTCTCCAATTCGCGCACGTTGCCGGGGAAGTCGTAGCGCGCGAGCAGGTCGAGCGCCTCGCGCGAAAAGGACTTGGCGGGCGAGCCCGGCCCGGCTTCGTCGCGATGACGCTCGAGGAAGTGCTCGGCGAGGAGCGGGACGTCCGCGCGGCGCGCGCGCAGCGGCGGAAGGTCGATCGACACGACGGCGAGCCGGTAGAAGAGATCCTCGCGGAATCGTCCCTCGCGGACCTCGTGCGCGAGATCGCGATGCGTCGCGGCGACGACGCGCACGTCGACGGGGATCGGCTTCGTCGAGCCCACGCGCTCGATTGCGCGCTCCTGGAGCACGCGCAGCAGCTTGACCTGGACGTCCGCGGGAAGGTCGCCGATCTCGTCGAGGAAGAGCGTGCCGCCCGAGGCCACCTCGAAACGGCCCTGCCGCGTGCGCTCGGCACCGGTGAACGCGCCGCGTTCGTGGCCGAAGAGCTCGCTTTCGAGGAGCGTCGGCGCGAGCGCGGCGCCGTTGACGGCGACGAAGGGCCCGGCGGCACGCGGGCTCGCGTTGTGGATCGCGCGAGCGATGAGTTCCTTGCCCGTGCCGCTTTCGCCCGTGATGAGCACGGAGACGCTCGTCGGCGCGACGCGCGCGACGGTCGAGAGCACCTCGTTCATCGCGGGACTCGCGGTGACGATGCCCGGGAGGCTCTCGATCGCGCCCAAGCGGCGTCTGAGGGCGGCGTTCTCGCTCTGGAGCGCGCGCTTCTCGAGCGCGCGGCGGACGACGTGCTCGACCTCTTCGAGATCCAGCGGTTTGACGAGATAGTCGTAGGCACCGTCTTTCAAGCAGGCGACCGCGCCCTCGACCGTGCCGTACGCGGTGACGACGATCGTCTCGATCTGCGGATCGAGCGCGCGGACGGCGCGCAAGAGGCCGTGGCCGTCGAGCTCGGGCATCCGCAGATCGGTGATGACGATGTCGAAGAGCGCGTCGCTGAGGATCGCGAGCGCTTCTTTTCCGTGGCCCGCCTCGCGGACCTCCGCGCCCCATTCGCGCAGGAAATCCGCGAGCAGGCGACGCTGCGCGGGGTCGTCGTCGACGACCAGGAGCCGGGCTTCGATCGCACCGGTCACGATGCGTCTCCTCGTTCGCCCGCGAGGGGCAGGGTCAGCGTGGCGATCGCGCCACCGTCGGGGCGGGCGCGAAGCGCGGCGCGGCCGCCGTGTGCTTCGGCGACGCGGCGGACGAGTGCAAGTCCCAGGCCGGTGCCGTCGGCGCGGGTGGTCTGGAAGGGCTCGAAGGCGCGCTCCTCCATGCCGGGCTCGAGACCCCGGCCGCGGTCGGCGACGCGCACCGCCGCCTGGCTCTCGCCGTCCGGGCGCACGTCGATGTCGACGCTGGCGCCGGGAGGGCTCGCCTGCACGGCGTTGCGCACGAGGTTCACGAGCGCGCGATGCAGCGCCTGCGGGTCCACGACGACGATCGTCCTGGCGCCGTCGAGTGTCAGCGTGACGCCCGCCGCCGCCGCTTCGTGTTCGAGGAGCGAGACGGCCTCGCGTGCGACGGCGTGCAGATCGACGCCTGGTTGGAGGACCGCGATCGGGCGCGCGAGGTCGAGAAAGGCGTGCACGACGCCGTCGAGGCGCGTGACCTCGCCGCGAATCTGCGTCGCGAGTGCGGCGCCGTCGGGATCGCCGGCGAGGCGGCGCGCCAAGCGCTGGGCCGCGAGGCCGATCGCGTTGAGCGGGCTGCGGACCTCGTGGGAGAGACCCGCGGCGAGGGCGCCGGCGGCGGCGAGGCGCTCGCCCCGCTGGCGCGCGGCCTCGGAGGCCGCGAGTTCGAGGGCGAGACGCTCGCGGTGCAGGGCGTTCTGCCGCAAGGCGAGCCCGGTCGCGAGCGCACCGATCGCGAGGATCGCCAGCACGAGGCCGAAGAGAGTCATGCCGCGCACTCCCTGCGCCGACGCGCGGAGCAGTGGGCCGCCGTCGAGACCGACGCGCAGGAGAGCCGCCTGCGCCCCGGGCGCTTCGACGGGAACGACCACCTCGAAGACGTCGCGGTCGCGCGCGCGGAACACCGGCATGGAGGGGTCGGCGGTTTCCGCAGGCGGCTCCGGCACGGGTCCTCCGTCCCAGGTCGCGGCGAGCGGCGGGCCAGTCTCGGTCTCGCGGTAATGGAGATAGAGCACGCCGGGAACGGTCACGAGCCGCTCGAGCAGCGTCGTCAACCCGACCTGTGTGGCGAAGGTGCGCGACGCGGTGCGATGGGCGCGCGCGACGACGACGCTGCGAGCGCCGCGGACGCCGACGCTCACGTTCTCGTCGCCGTGCGCGTCGTCGGGCGCGAGGACCGCCTCGTCGCTGCGAGACGCCAGGAGTTCGCCGACGACGGCGGCGAGCGAAGGGGGTACGTCGCCCAGCGCGAGACGCAGGCCGCCGCCCGGCGCGTCGTAGACGGCGAGCCCGTCGAGGCCGCTCGCGTCGAGGATGTCGCCGAGCGCTTCCCGGTCGAGCGGCGACGCGGCGTCGAGCGCCGCGGTGAGCCGGGCGACGTCGAGGAGCCTCCAGGTGAGCGTCTCGTCGATCTCCCGCGCCGCGCCCGAGGCGGCGGCGAGTCCCGGCCCCAAGCTGCGGGCGAGGACGTCGGCCTGCGAGACCAGCGCGTCGCGAAGTGCCTCGCGCTGCCGCCTGGCGCCGAGCGCGACCCAGGCGAAGACCGCCGCCGAGAACAAGACGACAAGGAGGACGAGCGCGACGAGGCGGGAGGAGCGAGTCCACATCGGCGCGATCGTACTCCCGCGCCCGGGCTGCGGCCGCGCGGGAGCGCCCGGGACCGCACGGAACGTGCGGGACGCAGGCGAGACAGAGTGCGGCTTAGAAGGAGCGGAAGCGATTGGTCTGCGGGCAGATCCGGCATTTTCGGCCAGGGCTTCATGAATAGGCCGGGCAGGGAATCGTTTTGTTGTGACGGGGGGGCGGACGGCGTATACCCCAGCCCGACTGTCGGGGTTTGCTCGGGCTCGGAGCCTGTCGCGAGGGCGCCCCTCGCCACGACACGCCGCGAGACTCGGGCCGGGCCGCGTCGCGAACGCGCCGGAGCGATCGCCTCACCCGCCCGGCGTGAAGAGATGGGCAGAACAAAGAGGAAGAGGAGATCCCCGTGAATTCCCACCGCTGGGCTTCGGTCCGTGCTCTCGCCGTGGCCGCCCTCGTCGTGGCCGTCTGCGCCGCTCCCGTCTTCGGCTTCACGCCCCGTGAGCCCGTCGCGCGCTTCGACGAGCGCGTGATCGCGGATCCGGGCGCCGTGCTCGCCGTGCGCACGGTCGAGGTCGGGCAGCTTCCTGAACTCGATCCGCTGCGCCTCGAATGGGATTCGTTCGAGGCACAGAGCGGGGGCACGTGGAAGATCCACGTCGATCCGCGCACGGGCCTGCCGACCTTGGCGCTGGGCCGCCTCGCCTGGGTCCCTGGACCAGGGAACGACCTGCCCCAGGGCGACGAACCGATCACGATCGAGCGGCTCGAGACGCTCGCGCGCTCGCTCATCGACCGCCACCCGACGATCCTCGGCAACTGGCGCGGCCAACTCGTGCTCGATCGCCAGGCGTCGTTCGTGCGCGGCGAGCGGCTCGCGCAGGTCGTGTTGCGCCAGGAGATCGGCGGCGTGCGCGTCGAGGGCGCGCGCTTCGACTTCCAGGTGAGCCAGGGGAACCTCGTTGCGTTCGGCGCGTCGCGCTTGCTGCCGGCGTCGATCGACGCGGTGCCGGTCCTGCGCGCCGAGGACGCGCGGGCCGCGCTCGTTTCCTATCTCGATGCGGGCTCGGCGCCGATCGAGGACAAGCACGCCCCCGAACTCGTGATCGTGCCGATGGATCCGCGCGGGGCGGGCGACCGGGCCTGGGACGGCGTCCGTGGCACGGGGATCGCGCACCGTCTCGCGTGGCGCGTGACGCTGCACGTTCACGGCGAGGAGCAGACCTGGGTCGGCAAGATCGACGCGAAGACGGGCGAGGTGATCGCCTTCTACGACGACACGCACTACGAGGCGGTGCGCGGCGGTGTCTACCCGATCTCGCCGGACGGCAACTGCGCCAATGACGGCTGCGAGTTGCCGGGCTTCCCGATGCCCTTCGTCGACGTCTCCGAGGCGGGCGGCGCCGACGTGTTCACGGGCGACTTCGGCCTCTACGAGTGCTCGACGATCGGCTCGGACATCCGCACCAACCTCTTTGGAAAGTACTTCAACATCAATGACGCCTGCGGCGCGGTGAACGAGGCGACGACCTGCGACGAAGCGCTCGACATGGGCATCTCGGCCGGAGCGAACTGTGCGGTGCAGCCCGGCTCGTCCGCGGGCAACACCGAGGCGTCGCGCAGCCTCTATTACTCGATCAACCGCGTGGCGCAGAAGGGCCGCTTCTATCTGCCGAACAACACGTGGCTGCAGGGCCGCGTGCAGGCCAACTCGAACGTGAACTCGACCTGCAACGCTTCGTGGAGCGGCCAGGTCAACATGTACCGCGCGGGCAACGGCTGCGGGAACACCAGCACGATCAACGGCGTCGTCACGCACGAGTGGGGCCACGGCTTCGACCAAAACGATGGCGGCGGCTACGACTCGACGTCGGAGGCCTACGCCGACACGGTCGCGATGTTCGAGACGCGCGAGTCGTGCGTCGGCCGCGGCTTCTACGCGGACGGCCGCACCTGCAGCGCCTACGGCGACACCTGCGCGACCTGCACGGGCATCCGCGACCACGACTGGACGAAGCGCGCCTCGAACACGCCTTCGACGCCGACGAACTTCACCGACCCGCGCTGCGGCAGCGGCAGCGGTCCCTGTGGCCGCCAGGTGCACTGCGAGTCGTACGTCATCGTCGAGTCGATGTTCGACCTGGCGACGCGCGATCTGCCCGCGATGGGCATGGACGAGGCGACGGCGTGGCAGCTCGCGGAACGGCTCTGGTACTCGTCCCGCCAGGGCTCGGGCGGGCCGATCTACAACTGTTCGCTGCCCAGCTCGGATTCGTGCGGCACGACGGGCTGGTATCACCAGATGCGCCTCGCCGACGACGATGACGGCAATCTCGCCAACGGCACGCCGCACGCGGCCGCGATCTTCGCCGCGTTCGACCGCCATGACATCGCCTGCGGCACGGCGTCGTCGCCCGAGAATCAGAATTCGGGCGCGTGTCCCACGCTCGCCAAGCCGGTCGTGACCGCCCGCGCGCTCACCAACGCCGTCGAACTGGGCTGGGATCCGGTGCCTGGCGCGGGCTCGTACGTGATCCACCGCGCCGACATCGGCTGCGACCGCGGCCACACGCCGCTCGCGAGCGTCGCGGCGCCCGCGGTGAGCTACAACGACGACGAAGTGATCAACGACTTCACGGTGTACTACCGCGTACAGGCCTTCGGCACGAACGACGCCTGCAGCGGCCCGGTCTCGGACTGCGTCGAGGCGGCGCCGCAGCCTTTCGCGGGCAAGGTGCGCTTCGATCAGGCCACCTACGGCTGCTCGAATACCATCACCGTGCGCGTCACCGACGCGAACGTCGGGGCGGCCACCGTGGCCGTCAGCGTCTGGTCGGACAGCGAGCCGACGCCGGAGACGGTCGTGCTCACCGAGACGGCGCCCGATTCGGGGCGCTACACGGGCACGATCCTCTCGACGTCCGGCGCTCCTGTGAACGGCGACGGTCTGCTCTCGATCGCCAACGGTGACGCGATGTCCGTCGAGTACGTCGATGCCGACGACGGCGCGGGCGGCATCAATCAGGCGCGACTCGACGACGCGACCGGCGACTGCGTCTTCCCGGTCATCACGAACGTCGAAGAGACCGGCGTGACGGGCACGCAGGCGACGGTCAACTGGGATACCGACGAGCTCTCGGACACCGTGCTCGTCTGGGGCGAGACGATCCCGCCGACGAACACGAAGACGGGCCCGCTCAACACGACCGATCACGCCGTGACGCTCACGGGCCTGCAGGAGTGCACGGTCTACTACTACGCCCCGCAGTCGACCGACGCCGCGGGCAACACCGCGTTCGAGGACAACGCGGGCCGCTATTTCTACTTCGAGACGCTCGGCAACTTCGGCGACGGCCTGCAGCCTTGCCGCGCCGGTCAGACGGCCTTCGACGAGAGCGTCTATTCCTGCAGCGACACGGCGACGTTCCGCGTGACGGACATCGACCTCAATGTCGACACAGGTGCGATCGAGACCGTCGCGCTGCTCGTCTCATCGACCTCGGATCCGGACGGCGAGACGGTGATCGTCACCGAGACGGGGCCGAACACGTCGAAGTTCACGGGTTCGATCGCGACCGTTCTCGGCGCGGGCGTCGCGGGCGACGGCCTGCTCCAGCTCCAGAACGCCGACGTCATCACCGTGACCTACCGCGACGACAACGACGGCACGGGTGCGCCCGCGATCGACTTCGACACGGCGATCGCCGACTGCTTGGTGCCGGGCGTCTCGGATCTGCGCGTCGACACGGTCACCGATCAGCGCGCCACGGTGCGCTGGACGACCGCCGAGCCCTCGTCGACGGTGCTCGAGTGGGGCACGACGCCCGCGCTCGGCCAGACGTCGACCGACGGCGCGCTCAAGACGGGCCACGCCGTCATGCTCAACCAGTTCACCGACTGCCAGGAGATCTACTTCCGCGTGAAGGGCACGGACGCCTACGGCAACAGCGTCGTCTGGGACGACAACGGTGCGCCGTTCCGCTTCTCGTTGGGGACGATCCCGGGCCTCTACTACCGCGCGACCTTCGAGAACGGCCCCGACGGCTGGACGCTCCAGGGCGAGTGGCAGGTGCAGGCGCCGCAGGCGCTCGCGGGCGATCCGGCGACTGCCTACAACAACGACGGCGTGCTCGGCCACGACCTCTCGGGGCAGGGCACGGTGCAGGGCGGCTACGAGCCCAACACCGCGCAGTCGGCGTTCTCGCCGTTCCTGAATGCGACGACGTGGGACAACACCAAGCTGCTCTTCCAGCGCCGGCTTCGCGTCCACTCGTCGGACGAGGCGTCGATCTGGCTCTCGGCGGGACCGGGATACCCGATCTTCCGCAGCGACGGCCAGACGATCCGCGACACGAACTACACGCTCCAGCAGTTGGACGTCAGCTCGCTCGTCGACGGCAAGCCGCAAGTGCGCTTCGAGTTCCGGCAGAACGCCGACCTTGCCACCGAAGACGGCGGCTGGAACGTCGACGACTTCATCCTCAAGGACGGCGCACTTCCCGACTACGGCTCCTGCACGAACTGCAGCACCGTGCCCTCGTTCGCGGGCGCAACGAGCGCGGTCGACAACGACGCGTGCGGCGTCACGGGCGTGACGGTGTCGTGGGCGCGAGCGGTGGCGTGGGGCTCCGGCTCGACGGGCACCTACAGCGTCTACCGCGGCGAGACGCCGAGTTTCACGCCGTCGCCTGCAAACCGCATCGCGACGGGCGTCACCGGCCTCTCGTACAACGACGCGACAGCACCGACGGACCGGCAGCTCTGGTATATCGTGCAGGCCGAGAGCGACGAGACCTGCGGCGGCGGTCCCGCGAACGGCGGCGCCGTCGACGGCAACACGCGGCGCGTCGTCGTCACCGAGACCTCGAGCCGGCCGGTGCCGGGCGAGGTGGCGGGTCTCGACGTCGACCTCTCGATCTACGCGCACGTGCGCCTGCACTGGGATGCGGCCACGGACGCGACGCGCTACCGTGTGTTCCGCGCGCCGTCGCCGCAGGCGGGTGATTTCACCCTCCTCGGCGAAAGCGACACCACGTCGTACGAGGATCTCAATCAAGGCGGATCCGCCGAGACGTGGTTCTACCTCGTGCGCGGGGCGAACCCTTGCGGAGACGAAGGTCCCTGATCGCTTCCTTCGATCGTTCTCACCGCGGACGCGGGCGCCTGCTGGCGCTCGCGTCCGTTTTTCTTGCGACAGTGATGGTTGCGGGGGGCGCCGCGGGAAGCGCTGCGATCGCGCAGAGCGCGGCGGGCGCGCGGGGTGCGGGCGGAGAGAAACCGGGCCCCGCGCCGCCGCCGTCGGTGCTGGTCGTCACGCTCGACACGACGCGCGCCGATCATCTCGGCGCGTACGGACGCAAGCCGTCGTTCACGCCGCATCTCGATCGGCTGGCGGCGGAGGGCGTGCGCTTCGCGCGCGCGGTGAGTCCGTCGCCCTTGACGCTGCCCGCCCACGCGACGATGTGGACGTCGCTGCCTCCGCGGCTCCACGGCGTGCGCGACAACGCGCCCTTCGTGCTGGGCGACGAGCACGAGACACTCGCCGAGGCGCTCGGCACGCGCGGTCATCGCACGGCGGCGGTCGTCGCCGCGGCGGTGCTCGATCGCGCGACCGGCATCGGGCAGGGTTTCGCACGCTACGACGACAACGTGCGCGTGGGGCCGCGCGAGTGGTTCGACTGGCGCGAGCGTGGCGCGAGCCAGGTCGCCCTGGCCGCGATCGATATATTGCAGACGCTCGAGCCGCCGTTCTTCCTGTGGGTGCACTTCTACGATCCGCATCTGCCCTATGTCCCGCCGGACGCATTTCGCGAGCGTGCGGGCGGGGATGCCTACGCGGGCGAGATCGCGTTCATGGACGATCGCCTGGGCGCGGTGTGGGCGCGTGCGCGGGAGCGCGCCGGGGCAGGCGGGCTCGTGGTCGCGGCTCTCGCCGATCACGGCGAGTCGTTGGGCGAGCACGGCGAGAAGGACCACGGGGTATTCATCTATCAAGCGACGCAGCACGTGCCGCTGATCGTCGCGGGTCCGGGGGTGCCGCGCGGCTTGGTGGTCGAAGAGACGGTGGGGATCGTCGACCTCGCGCCGACGCTGCTCGCGCTCGCCGCCGCGCCGCCGCTCGCGCGCGGGCAGGGCCGCGATCTGTCGGCGCTCTGGGGGAGCGAGAAGGCCGGAGCGGGCGGGGCGGCGGGCGAGCCGTCGCGAGAGAAGGCGCGCGGGCCCGAGCGAGGGCCCATGCGAGAGCCGGTGCGCTACGAGATGGAGTCGCTGCATCCGGCGTTCGCGTACGGATGGAGCCCGCTCATCGGCATCGTCGAAGGACCGCACAAGCTGGTGTCGGGGCCTCAGACGGAGTTCTTCGATCTGGACCGCGATCCGCGCGAACGCGAGAACCGGCGCGCGGCGGATCCCGCGCGAGCGCGCTCGCTGGCGACGGATCTCGACGCGCGCTTCGAGACGGACGACACGCTCGAACGTGCGCGCACGGGCGGACCGCCGGTCGATGCGGCGCAGGGAGCGGGCGAAGAGCGAGGCGCCGCAGTGGATGCCGCGACGGCGGAGCGGCTCGCACGGCTGCGCTCGCTGGGCTATGCCTCGTCGACGGGAGGCGCGACCCGCGCGGAGGAGCCGCGACCCGACCCGAAGCTCGCGATCCTATGGCTGCGCGATCTCGACGAGGCGCGCCTCGCGCTCAACACGTGGGCGGATCGCCGCGCGGCTGGCGAGCGCGCGATCGCGCTGCTCGCGCCGATCCTCGCCAAGAACCCGGGCAATCAGCCGGTGCGGCTGACGCTCGGCTCGGCGCATCTGGCGAAGGGCGATGCGCGGGCGGCGGTCGTCGTGTTCAAGGAGGCGGTCGAGCGTGCGCCGGGCGATTACCTGACGTGGTTCCACCTCGGACGCGGACTCGCGGCGTTCGGTCCGTCGAAGCCCGCGGAACTCGACGAGGCGGAAGCGGCGTACGCGCGCGCGATCGCGCTCTACCCGCGCTACGCGTACGCGGCGTACGCGCTCGCGGATCTGCGCGTGGCGCGCGGCGACGTGCCGGGCGCGCGCGCCGCGCTGCGGGAGGCCGAGAGCCGCGGCGTCGAGGATCCCGCGCTGCTCACGCTGCGCGGCGAGGTCGAAGCCGCGCTGGGCGCGATGCCCGCCGCGGACGCGGCCTTCGCGCGCGCGATCGCCCTCGATGCGCGGCACGCACCCGCCTGGGAAGGACGCGGCAAACTGGCCTTCCTGCGCGGCGATGTGCCCGCCGCGATCGACTACTACGAGCGCGCTCTCGAGGCCGCACCTGCCGCGAGCCTCGCCCGGACGCTCGGCTCGCTCCATCTCGAACGGGGCGACATCCCTCGCGCCCGCGCCGCCTTCACGCGCGCCCTCTCCCTCGAACCCACCGGCCCCGCCGCCGCCGACATCCGTTCTCTGCTCTCCACCCTGGAGTGATTCGCCAACAGGGACAGGCGACTTAGAGGGACAGGCGACTTAGAGGGACAGGCGACTTAGGGTG
>CAZPJJ010000096.1:0-11561 GCA_964586535.1 uncultured Acidobacteriota bacterium
GCGAAGGCTGGTCGAAGGGCACGATCACGGGCGCGCCTCCTTCGAGCGGCAGCGACACACGCGCGCGCGGTATGTCCGTCGGCGCGTCGACGGCGTCGACGAGGACGAGCCGCGGCCCAGGAGCGGGCGGCGCACCCTGCAGCTCGCGCGGCTCCGAGCGGATCGCGAAGTGGATGACGCCCGCGCCCGCCTCGCGCAGGAGGGGCCGCAGCACGCCCCACGCCAGCGCGCGATCGGCCTTCACCACGCGCGCGGCGTCGCAGGCGTCGGGCAGCGGAAGCGCGGTCAACTCGCCATCGGCG
The DNA here is from genome assembly GCA_964586535.1 of uncultured Acidobacteriota bacterium. Lineage (GTDB taxonomy): Bacteria > Acidobacteriota > Polarisedimenticolia > J045 > J045 > CAZPJJ01. Next base: position 303 of record CAZPJJ010000096.1, read on the forward strand.
GCGATGCGCAGCTCGGTGCCGCGCACGATCGGGGAGGTCACGTCGATCGCGCCCTCGAGCCACGCCACGAATCCCACCGTGGACACGAAAGGCAGCGCCGGCGGCACGCTCACGGTTTGAGGGATCTGCTCGTAGTCGAGACTGCGCAGCGCGGGCGAGTCGGCGCTCGTGCGCGCGAACGCGCTGTGCACCACGGCCACGCGCTCGCCGAGCGAGAGCGTCTCGAGCGAAGGGCAGGCGCGCAGCGCCTCGTGGCGCGCGTCGTCCATCACGGCCGAGAGCCCGCGATCGCCGAGCGGGACGAACACGCTGAATGCGATCCAGGCCAGGACCGCCGCGAGCACGCTGGCGCCGATCATGTTGCGCAGCCAGCGCAAGGGGCGCGTGATGCCCGCGAGGAGCGCGAGGTGCATCAGCAGCAGGACCGCGAGCCCGCCCAGCACGAAGTGCTCACCGCGAATCCACACGTCGGCGGCGAAGCCGCGGCCGGTCGCGGCGAGATCGGGCGCGAAGAGCGCCGCGCCTGCGCCTGAGGTCGAGAGGGCGCGCGCATGGAGCCGCGCGGCGAGCAGGATCACGATGATCGGGATCACCGGTGCGTGCGCCCAGAGCCAATGCCGGCGCAGCCGTCGGCGCGCGGCGACGAAGGCGCCCTCGTAGCGGTCCTCGAGCGGCAGCAGCAAGAAGAGCGACGACCACGTGGCGACGCCGATGGCGAAGAGGCTGAGCACGAAGAGCCGGGGAATCTGCAGCGGAAATGCCGCATAGAACTCGGGCGATACCAGCAGGCCCGCCGCGGCGATCTCGTCCCACGACGAGCGCTGCATGTAGCCATAGCCCCAGGCGAGAGGCACGTAGAGCGCGAGCAGCGTCAGCGCGCCGGCGGTGAGCGCGCGCTTCCACGCGTCGCGTGGCGCGGCGGCCCTGAGGATCGACGGGGACCGGCGAGGCGAAGGGGCGCGCTCGATCACGGGGCTCCTGTGGCGGCGGTAGCGGAGAGTCCGCAACCTTACCGGAAGTGCGGGAACGGCGCTGGCGAGCTTCGCCTCCTCCCGCTATAACCCGGTCGTCGCGGGCGTTGTCCGCCGGAGGTCCGATGCCGCAGGTCACGATCTACACGCGTCCCTGGTGCCCCTACTGCCGCCGCGCGAAGGACCTCCTGCGCGCCAAGGGCGTCGACTTCGACGAGATCGACATCGAGGGCAGCGACAAGCTCGAGGCCGAGATGGTCGCGCGCGCGCAGGGCCGCGACACGGTCCCGCAGATCTTCATCGACGGCCACCACGTCGGCGGCTGCGACGACCTCCACGAACTCGATCGCGAGGGCGGACTCGACCGGCTCCTCGGCGCGAGCGCCTAGCGATCAACCCTCGGGGAAGAGCGCTCCCGCCATCACCGAGATGAAGTTGAACGTCGCGTGCACCGCGAGCGGGGCGGCGATCGTCTGCCGGCGCTCGTAGGTCCACGCCGCGGCAACGCCCACCGCGAAGAGCGGCACGATCGACCAGATCATCACGTGCGCGCAGGCGAAGCAGAGTGCCGAAACGCCGATCGCGACGCGGGGCGTGAGCATCGTGCTCAGCCCGCCGTAGAGGTAGCCGCGGAAGAACACCTCCTCGGCGAGGGGCGCGATGCCCACCGCGGCGATCAGCAGGAGCGGGAGCGGCCCGGCGAGGCCGCTCATCTGCCGCTCGACTTCTTCCATCAGCGCGCGATGCCCCGCGGGCCAGCCGATCGCGAGCCCGCGCTCGTAGAGCACGCCGAAGACGAACGCGGCGAGGCCGAGCAGCGCGCCTTCGGCGAGGCTCACCGCCGTCGCGCTGCGAAAGCCGAGCGCGCTCGGGCGGGCCCGCACGAGCAGCGCGCCGCCGAAGGCCACGACGAGCAGCACCGCCTGCGACGCGATGACCAGCCCGTAGCGGAGCAGCAGCGACTCCTGCACCGCCGTGGCGTCGAGGCCGAATCCGAACTGCGCCACGAAGACGATGACGAGCGCGGCGGAGAGCCAGCCGAGGAGCACCGCGAGCAGCCCGAGAAACGCCCCGCCGACGCCCCACGCGGCGTCGCCGAAGGGGCGCTTCGCCCGCGCGAGGACGTCGTCGAGCAGCGCGAAATCCGGCTCGACGCCGCCGCCCTGTTCGTCCGTCAACGGCCCGCGCCCTTGCCGACGAGGGCTTCGACCTCGTGCGGATCGACCGGGACGTGCGCGCGCGTGAGGTTCTCGTGGCCCGTCTTGGTGATCACGACGTCGTCCTCGAGGCGCACGCCGATGCCGCGCAAGTCCGAGGGGGCGCTCTCGTCGCCGGGCGGGATGTAAAGCCCCGGCTCGACCGTGAAGACCATCCCCGGCTCGAGCGGGCGCGACGCGCCGTCCTGCCGGTAGAGCCCGACGTCGTGGACGTCCATGCCGAGCCAGTGCGACGTGCGGTGCATGTAGTAGCGCTTGAAGCGCTCTTCTTGCAGCGCGACGTCGATCGGCCCTTCGACGAGCCCGAGGTCGATGAGGCCCTCGGTCAGCACGCGCAGCGCGATGTGATGGATGCCGTCGATCGTCGCGCCCGGCTTGCACGCGGCGAGGCTCTCCTCGAGCGCGCGCAGCACGACGTCGTAGACCGAGCGCTGCGCCGGCGTGAAGCGGCCGTTGGCGGGGAAGGTGCGCGTCACGTCGCCGTTGTAGCCGCCGTATTCGGCGCCCGCGTCCTGCAGGACGAGCTCGCCCGCGTGGACGACGTCGTTGTTCTCGATGTAGTGCAGGATGCAGCCGTTGTCGCCGGCGCCGACGATCGTCGCGAAGCCCGGCACGGGCGCGCCGCCTTCGATGAAGGCGTTCTCGACGGCGGCCTGGATGAGGTACTCGGCGATGCCGGGCTTGCAGCGCGCCATGCCCGCGCGGTGGCCCGCGCCCGTGATCGCGCAGGCGCGGCGCAGCACGTCGAGCTCGGCCGGGGACTTGACGAGGCGCATCGCGTGCAGGATGCGGCCCGGATTGACGATGGTCTCGGGTGCGCGGTGGCCGAAGCGCTCTTTGCCGCGCAGGAAGGCGATCTCGCGGCGGATGCGCGCGTCGAGCTCGGGGTGCTCCCACACGGCCAGGTGAATCGCCTCGGCGCCGTCGATGAGCCGGCGGAGCTCGGCGTCGAGCGCATCGATCGTGAACGCCGCATCGACGCCGTAATCGCGCAGCGCGCCCTCGGGCCCGGCGCGGCGGCCCGTCCAGACCTCGGCGTCGGGATCCCGCGGGCGGACGAAGATCGTCACGGGAGTCTCGGAGGCGGGGCGCAGCACGAGCACGGCCTCGGGCTCGGGGAAACCCGTGAGGTAGAAGAAATCGCTGTTGGGGCGGAAGCGATACTCGGTGTCGCGCGAGTACGTCGGCGGCGCGCCGGACGCGAGGATCATCACGTCGTGCGGCATGCGCTCCATGACGGCGCGGCGGCGCGCGGCATGCTCGTCCTGGCTGACGCCGGTCCCGGGAAAAGGTGCGCTCATGGTCGTCGGCTCCTCGAAAAACGCGATTCTACGCTTGGCGGCGCGAGATCGCGTCCGGCAGCTCGTTGCGGTCGTCGTCGCGCGGGGGGAAATGCGTCGCGAGCGCCTCGCCCGCGAGCGTGATGCCCTGCACGAGCCCGGCGCCGAGTTCACCCGCGCGGAAGCGCGCGGCCACCTCGGCCACGACGTTGTCCCAGAAGCCCGCCGCGACGCGCTCGTCGATGCCGCGGTCGCCGAGGACGGCAAAGCGGCGGTCCTGGGTGGCGACGAAGAAGAGCACGCCGTTGCGGTCGCGGGTCGCGGTCATGCCGAGCTCTTCGAAGGCGTGCCGCGCCGCCGCGAGCAGGTCACCCTCGACGTGCGCCTCGAGGTGCACGCGGATCTCGCCGGCCGTGCGCGTCTCGAAGCGCGCGATCGCCTCGAGCACGAGCGCTTCGTCGTGCGCCGTGAGGAAGGTGACCGGCGTGTCGCGGGCGAGCGAGATCGCGCGGCCGCGTCCCCACACGCCCAGCGCGACGAGTGCCAGGCCGAGGGCGATCGGCACGAGCGCCAGGACGAGATGCGCGCGATCCCAGGTGTCGCTCTCGCCGAGGATGCCCAGCGCGCGCAGCTCGAGCCACGAGCCCAAGAGCGTGAGAATCGCGCCGAGGGCGATGACCAGCCACGAGAGCGCCAGGGCGCGCTGCGAACGCTTGCGGTGGATCATGGCTCACCATCCTCCCGAGGCGCCGCCGCCGCCGAACGAACCCCCGCCGAACGACCCGCCTCCGAACGATCCGCCGCCGAACGAGCCCCCGCCGAAGCCGCCGCGCGACGAACCGCCGCGGCCGCCCTGCGCGAGGAAGAGCCACACCCACCACGGCACGTCGGCGCGCTTGACGCGGCGGCCGATGTCGAGGCTCTTGCGGCGCGCGACCGTCTGCGCGATGAGCGACATCACGACCGAGCCGAAGACGAAGAACATGAAGATGAACGGCACGATGCTGCCGGCCCGGTCGCGTGCGTCGCGGGAGGGGAGCGCGACCGTCTCGCCCGCGGCCGCCGCCGCGAGCGCGTCGACCGTGCGCTCGATGCCGTCGGCGAAGCGCCCCTCGCGAAACGCCGGCGCGAGAATGCCGCGGATCATGCGGCTGGCGAGCACGTCGGGGATCGCGCCCTCGAGGCCATAGCCGACCTCGATGCGCACCTTGCGGTCGTCGAGGAAGATCGCGAGCAAGACGCCGTCGTCGCGGTCCGCGCTGCCGATGCCCCACGCGCGGGCTGTCGCCAGGCTCGCCTCTTCGAGCGCCTCGCCGTCGAGCGTGCGGAAGATCGCCACGCCGATCTGCAGCCCGCGCTCGCGGTCGAGTGCGAGCACTTTCTGCTCGATACGCTGCTTCGTCGCCGCGTCCAGCAGCCCGGCGCCGTCGTGGACGAATCCCGGCGGCGCGGGCGGCGGCGCGAACGCGGCGAGCGCGGGCGCCCCCGCCGCGAGCGCGGCGAGGATCGCGAGCGCCGCAAGCAGCAAGAGGGCGCGGGGACGGCGGCGAGCCGTCATCAGAACTCGACCTTCGGCGCCTCGTCCGCGCCTTCACGCGCTTCGAAGTAAGGCCGCTGCTCGAATCCCGTGAACCCCGCGACGAGGTTCGCCGGGAAGCGGCGGATCGACGTGTTGTAGGCGCGCACCGCTTCGTTGAAGTCGCGGCGCGCGACCGTGATGCGGTTCTCGGTGCCTTCGAGCTGCGCCTGCAGGTCGCGGAAGGCGTCCGTTGCCTTCAGCTCTGGATAGCGCTCGACCGTGACGAGCAGCCGCGAGAGCGCGGACGAGAGCTAGCCCTGCGCCTGCTCGAAGCGCGCCAGCGCCTGCGGATCACGCAGCGTTTCCGACGTGAGCTGCACCTCGCCCGCCTTCGAGCGCGCCTCGGCCACCGCCGTGAACGTCTCCTGCTCGAACTCCGCGGCGCCCTTGACCGTCTCGACGAGATTCGGAATCAGGTCCATGCGGCGCTGATAGTTGTTCTCGACCTGGCTCCAGGCCGAAGTCACGGCCTCGTCGAAGCCGACGAACCCGTTGTAGATGCCCTTCCCCCACATGAAGGCGCCGCCCAGAACGACGACGACCACCAAGAGAACGATCAATGCGACTTTCATCGACGGAACCTCCCATGCGCGACGAGCTGATTCACGGCCCGGCGGCGGGGAGAGTGTGTCGCGAGGGGGTGCGGGAGCGCAACGTGGGGTGGAGAGGGGGTGGGGGGCGGGCGGTTCCTGAGTGCGGCTCCTCTGGCCCAACGCTCAAGGAGTTCCGATCCACAGGGATGGCGTCGATGCACGTGGCGGCGAGCGACCCTGTCTCCTACTCAGCCCCGAGTATCCTCGCAAGTGGGGCAGGACTTGGCGCTGCTTCAGAATCGAAAACCGGGGCGCCTACTGTCTCGGATACCCTCGGCGGACAAATTGAAGGCGCGTTCGATCCTGTGAAATCAATACCAGCATTCATCAGGGAATCGACGTGGTAGACGAGGTTGGCGACGACGTCCTCGAGACTGTTGGCGACGTGAAGCCGGGCGAGGACAGAGGGGATTCGGGTGTAGTCCCCAGCCTTGGGGAGACGAAGCTGACGGTGCGAGAGGCAGACGAGGAATACCAGTGAGTCGCGCAGCATCCCGGTACGCAGTATTGCTCCATGTAACCAATTTGCGATTTTTCAAGATGGGTGAGCTATCGCTTGGAGGCGTTTTCGCGTGGCGGTGCGTCGAAGCGGATGATGAGAGTGGCGCGGTGAGCCGTGCGATCGCGATGCTGCTGAACGAGCCGAGTTTCTTGGAAGACCTCAGTGACCAGAACGAATGGCCGCCCAGAATTGAAGCCGAAGAAGTCGACGAGCTCGCTCCTGACTTCGACGTCGAGACGGGGAACTCCGGATACGTCTTTTACGTGGATGACGAGGACGGCAAACTGGCCCGTAGCTCTCGGCGGGTCTCGCGACGTCACCGACGCCGCAGACAAGGGGATTGAAGCGATGGACTATTGCTCCTTCGGCGTGGAACTCTTTCCCGATGGCGAATCGCAGGGAGCGACGAGCCGGATGACGTACACGGGGCATGAGCGGGATGAGAGTGCGGGGATGGATTACATGTTGGCGAGGTATGTGGCTCTGAGCGTAGCGCGCTTTCTCTCGGTCGACCCCGCCGTCGAGAGTCGTCAGAGACCAATGGGAAGCTACACGTACTCTGCCAGCTCTCCGCTCGTGCGTTGGGATCCGACGGGGCGTCTGGACGAGTACAAGATTCCGGAGGTCCGTCGGGAACTCATCCAACTCCATAAAAATTATGGCAATGACCCGCCCCGAGCTGACTTCCGGGAGCATGGATTCTCGGCCGCGAGACTCAAGAGCGGTGCAGTAGTCTTCGTCTATGCGAAGGACGAAAGCCGCAAGGGCCGCACGGTCGATCTGCCCAAGATCGATGCGAGTGGGGCGATTGAGGGTGCGCCCGAAACGAGCGGCGGCGACTACCTCGGTATGGCGCACACACATCCAGCCTCGTCCAACATGTCGGGGCTCGACATGTTCATCTGGAAGCGCGAGAACGAGAAAGCCGGTAAGCAGGCGCCGAACTTCGCCGATTCCTATGCGATCGGGCCCGACGGAACGGTAAGCCGCATGGTATGGATACCTGATGGCAATGGGAGATATGTCGCTAGCAGTGAGCCGGTAACGACGATCAGGGAACTCGAGGCAGAAGAATCGGCTCTTCAGAAGAAGCTACGAAAGAGGATCCCGGAGGTGGATCCCTGACTCGCCGGACCAGCGAACCAGGAGAAGCCGAGGTGAGACAGGCCGTTTTCGTCTACGCTCTGACCTTCTTGATAGCGTGCGCTTCTTCCCCTCTAAGGTCGCAGATCCCGGGGGATGTGAGAGAAGCTGTGCATCAACTCCGAGTAACGCAGGGGCCAGACGTGCTCTCGGCGATCAAGAGCGCGAATACACGGGAAGACTTGATTGACCTGACGCACTTCAGTCTTGGCCTCTGGATAAGAAACGAGTGGATCTACCCGGAGGAGTCGCCGCTTCGAGAGTTCTTCGTTGCTCATGGTGTTGAGCACGGAGACGACATGTCAGGCATCGTCATCGAAGTTCTTCATGCTGAATTGAACGGGCGAGCATGGGATCTTCAAGAGCTGATCGCCTACTTCCGATCGATCACGCCTCCAGTTCTCGACCGTCAACCCCAGTGACGAGGAATGCCCTGCCGTCCCGGACCGCTGCCCAACTCGCAGGGAGCCGTTCTTGGTACTCTGCTGCGGCGGGTCGTATGCGTACGAGGATCGAGGGAGTCAGTGGAGGACCTCGCAGGTTCGAGCGTCAATGGGCTTGATCGAGTACAAGGATGCTGGGTCTCAGTCTATACGAACACCGATCGTCGAACGCGACCTGATCCGGGCCTTCGGCCAAGTCATCGCCGAGCGTGAGCCCTCCGACACCGTCCCGACGCTCTCCGTCACGCACGCGGCCGCTTCCGGCGGCACCTTCGGCTTCAGGGTCGGCAACCCCGTCACCGGCTCGACCTACGCGGCGGACATCACGACCCGCTCGGGGTACGATCACGCCGTGTTCGGCATCGAGCCCGATGCGCAAGGCCACTTCTGACGGGCTTCTTCGGGGATCAGATGACACTCGTCGTGGTATTCGCTCTGTCAGTCGCGACGCCGTGCGCGTTGACGCCAGAGGCTCTTTGCGAGCGGCTCTCGGAAATTCGCTTGATGCCATTCAAGGGACTTGGGAATGACGAAGCCTATCTCGCGTTGAGGAACGCAGGCGAAGCGGTCGTACCCTGTTTGATCGAGAAGATCACTGACACCACTCCCATGCCGGACCCTCGAATGGCCCCGAAGTACTCGGGGACCGTCGTAGGCGATGTTGCCTTCTTCATGTTGCTGGATATCACGGGACTGGAGTTCGAGGCACTGCTTCCCGACGAAGTCAGGGAGAGTTGCCGCGTGAACGGCGTGTACGCCTACTTCGACTACGTCGCGAACTCCGAGCATCGCGCACAGCTTCAGCAGCGCCTGCGCGACTGGTGGCGACAGCGCAAACCTAGCGAGAAGAAGAAGGGGGAGGATTAGATGGAATCCGTGCTTCTTCCTAGGTTTTCAGGCGGTCGAATAGCATGCGCGCCTTCTCGTGCGCCGGGCGCTTGCAGTCAATGAGGCGAGAGAGGCTACTCCGCGCCGTTCCGTCGCACCGTCACGGTGAGACTCGAAGAGATTGCCACGGCGAGAGTCGAGATCGGAGAGGAGCGATACTGGGATCGTTTCAAGCCGCCCTTTCGCCTCGCCGTCGCTCCAACGAGGCAATCCGCGGTCAAGCCGTTCTGGGTGAACTTGAAGGTCTTTAGGCGCGATGAAGTGAGGATTCTCTTGAGGGAGTTGGTGCCCGAATCAATAACCCGTCCGCGCTAAGCCTCTGGGAGCATGATGGAAAGCGCGGGCCGGTGAAGAGCAACATCAAGCGAATCGATGATCGTACGCGGAGCCTCTGTGAAGAGCAGGACTGCTTGGACTGTAGCCGCACTGGCGTTGTCCTGGGCTTGTCTGGGGGCGGATATTCGGGGGGCTGGGCCACCGAAAGAGGATCTCGTGGTCCGCAATGTGGACATACCGCACTCGGTCATGCACGCCAATGCGACCTTTAACGTCGTGTTCACGCTGGACCTCGACAGCGGAGACAGACCCGGGAAGATCACCGGGATCAGAAACGAGTTTCTCGCTGATGAGCCGCCCCAAGGAGACCTCGCGCAGCAGATGTTGCCGGCGAAGAACCGGCGGGTGAAGGTCGTCTATCGCTGGAAGCACGGTGTCGGGTGGACCATCGGGGCGAAATGGCCGCGTTGTCGTGCTGGAGCGTGCTGAGAAGTGCGGGCCAGAATGCCAGAAGATTGGTAGCCCGAACATCACTCGACGAGGTCGTGTCTGGAAGGAGGGCTGATGCGCGAGTGGAATCTTCCCGAGGACATTCGTGTGGATGACGTCCTCACCTGGATCCTGAGAAACGAGCCGGTTGATACGCTCATGCTCGTGGTTCGACTCGATCCAGAGGCGGATAATTCCCGACCGTCAGATCCGGAGGCCGCAGAAACCGCGGTGCGGTTACTTGGAGACAATCTCCGCGAGGTGCAGATCGCTACTGCATGGCCAGCGAATCTGCTCATCCAGGACTCTGCGCTGATTTTCGTCAGCGACATTGATGACGCCCTGGTCAGGCGACTTGCAAGAGAGGAACCACTTCTCTTCGAGTGGCGTCACGCGCACGAGCAGCCTCTTCCGGAGGACTTCTGCCTCTTCAGCCGGGGAGCAGCGAGGCCAGTTCTTGTGACCACCACACACGAGAGGGATGCTTGGCTCTTCACCGAGAGGGAAGTGGATCTTCCTGGTGTCACTCCGGAGTCGGAGCCGTTAGAGTGGGAAGGGTGGCTCTTTGATCGCGACAACTACTATCTGCGCGATGGTAGGCGAGTGGCGTCGACCATTGCGGAAATCTTGCAGGGTCGTATTCGTCTCGCGTGAGATTCTTGGATCCGCGAGCCTGCAGTCTCTCGAGCAGAGATGAGGGTGAGGCTCGATTCAGACGGAAGGCCACGTGCAGTCGGCTGCTTCGCTCGGGGTGCGGGATGACTACCGGCTCCAAGTCTGTCGGGCACGAGTTGGATGCGCGGTCGCGGTGAGGAGGGCGTGCGGAGTGAGCGACCTTCGCGGTCATGGGGGCTGTGGTGAAGACTCTGAGCACGGGTGCGCGGTGGCACGTGCTTCGAGGCTGATCTTTCGAAACGGCTCTCCTTCACTCGGACTCCTGGCAGCTCTCCTGGCAGTCATGCTCTTGATGTCGGCTTGCGGCGATCCTCGGCGAGCCGACGACGCGCGACTGGCGACTGAGGCCGTGGAGTTCATCTCAGTGGAGCGCGTGAGAGGCCTCAGCCTCGTCTTCGACCGCACCCGGCAACTGACCCCGCTCTCGGTGCTTGCGACACAAGCGCTCCAGAAGAGGCTTTCGGACGCCTCGATCCCCTGGCAGGAACTCGATCTTGGAGGCGACAGTCAGCAGCTTCCGGAGGAATGGTTCCCCCCGGAGGTTCCTGGTCAATACCATCGGTGCAGCAAGTCGCATTGGCTGTTGGTCGTCGAACTTCGGCGGAAGGGACGAGGCGCAGAGTTGGAGTGGAGCCTCATCGGCGGCCGGTTGTGCGGCTCCACGAACGTCGTCAGTCTGACATGGGAAGACGGCGCCTGGTCGGGCGAGGTGACATTGAGGGCAAGGCATTAGGGGTCCGCCGGCTTTGATGATGGGCCCGAAGCGCAGGGCGTCAGACGTCGCGATCGCGGTACTCACGGGTGAATCTCTCGCTGCCTCACTAGTGGGACCGGCGCGAGCTGTCTTCTCCGCTGCACGCGCGGCCGCGATGGCTACGGTTGTCCAGTTCACGAATGAATCCGACCGTGCCGCCAGCAGCGGTGCTGGCAGGCTTGGAGTCCGTCTCTGCGTCGGGAGGCGCGGCGAACGTCCGCCGACCGTGAAAGCAACAGAACAATTCGAGACAGGACCAGAAGCTATTTCGAGGCGGAGCTCGAACGGAGTATCGTCGCTCGCCGGGACTCGAAGGTGGTCGAGAACGTCCTGGCAACGAGTGGGGGGCTTGGCAGCGACTGCTCTAGACGACTATAAGGACCGATGATTGGTCTCGGATCAGATCCTTGGACCCTTCCGATGTACACGTCTCGGAGAGCCGATGAGCA
>CAZPJJ010000097.1:0-11539 GCA_964586535.1 uncultured Acidobacteriota bacterium
GTAGGCACGGGCTTGCCGGCGGCCGCGAGTGCGATGGCCTCGCCGATGGAGGGCGTGCCCTCGGCACTCTGCGCGATGCTCGACCCGCCGACGAGCCGCAGCACGCCGCCTGCGTCGAAGAGCAGCAGCGAGGGGATCTCGCGAACGCCCAGGACGCGCGCAAGCTGCCCGCCGTCTTGGAGCGCCGTCAAGCCCTGGATGCCATTCGCGGCAATACGGTCGGCCACGTCCGCGGGCGATTGTCCGGCCGCCACAACCGCGATCGGCGCAAGAAGCGCCTGCGGGGCGACGCGGCTCGCCAACTCGACGACTTCCTGGAGGGCCATCTCGGAGAGCGCATCGCCGGGTCGCCAGTAGATCCCGACGATGGGCCGCACACCGAGTGCGGGTGCGAGGCTCTTGCCAACGGGACCACCCTGCTCGGCGAGTAGCTTGGCTGGAACGACGTCACCTGGGGCCACCAAGGCGCGAGCGCCGTACTGGGCCTGGGCCGGGGACGCGAATGCGAGCGCCAGTAAGAGCGCGAGGGGCACGACGGCGAATGGGGTGAAGCGCTTTTGGAGCATGGCCGGGATTATGGCGGCCAGGCGCGAGAGCGGCCAACGCGCGTGCCCTTGCCTCGGGCGTCTCCCATAATCCCCACCATGAACGAGGAATCGGGCCGCGAGGGCGTCGCGCGCTTCCGCGTGGGTGCGGCCTTCGCGGGCTACCGGCTCGACCAGTTCCTGCAGCGCATGATCCCCAAGCTCTCGCGCGCACGCATCCAGAAGGCGATCGACGAGCGCGTGCGCCTCTCGTGGGAAGCCCCGGTCAAGGCGTCGACTCCGGTTCGCGAGGGCGGGATGGTCTTCGTCGACGACCCGGTTTGCAACGAGCAGGCGATCGTCTTCGATCCCGCGGTGCTCTACGAAGACGCCGACATGCTCGCGATCGACAAGCCGCCCGGCATCGTCGTGCACCCGACGCACAGCCACCTGCGCAACACCGTCATCACGCTCCTGCGCGCGGCGCGCGGCGAGCCCGAGCTGACGCTCGCGCACCGCATCGACGGCGAAACGAGCGGCGTCCTGCTCCTGGGTCGGCATCGCTGGGCGGCCCGCAAGATCCAGACCTCGTTCGAGCGCGGGAACGTCGAGAAGTGCTACCTCGCGGTCGTTTTCGGTGCGCCGCCGGAAGACGCGTTCGAGATCGAGCTTCCGCTCGGTCCGACGACGAGAGACAAGTTCGTCTTCAGGCAGGGGCCCGAATCGGCGGAGGCTCGCTCCGCGCACACCCGCATCCGCGTGCTCGAGCGACTCGATGGCGTGAGTCTCGTCGAAGCCGAACTCGTCACGGGAAGGCGGCATCAGATCCGCGCTCATCTCGCGCTCGTCGGCTACCCGGTCGTCGGTGACAAGCTCTACCGCCTCGACGACCGCGACTACCGCCGCTATCTGCGTCAGGGCGGCCTCGACGAGGCACATCTCGGCCGCCTGGGCGCCGCGCGCACGATGTTGCACAGCCATCGGCTCGCGATTCCCCATCCGCGGGATCGCGGGCGCCAGATCGTGGTCGTGGCTCCGCCTCCCGCAGACTTCTCGACACTTCTCGCCGAGCGCCGGGGGGCCGCCCGGCCGTGACGCGCGCACGCCGCGCCGCGTTGCTGCTGCTGCTCGCGCTGATCGCGAGCGCGGCGGGATGCCGGCGGCGCGGGCCCGAACCCGTCCCACCGAGCTCGCCCGCCCCCATCGAGCAAGCTCCCGATTCCGCGCACCCGGAATTCGATGAGCAGTCACAGGGCGTCGTGCATGTCGTCCGCCCGGGTGAAACGCTCTGGCGGATCGCCCACACCTACGGGGTGGATCTCGCCGAACTCGCGGCGGCCAACGGAATTTCCGACCCCACGCGCATCGAGGTGGGGCAGCCGGTCTTCGTCGCGGGTGCGGCCCGCGTCCTCGAAATTCCCCCCTCCAAACCCGCCGGATCCGACGACCAGGAAGCGATCGTCCCGCTCGCAGGCGAATGGGGGTGGCCCGTCGACGGCCCCGTCACCTCCCGCTTCGGGGAGCCGCGCGGCAAGTCGCGGCACCAAGGCATCGACATCTCGACCGATGAGGGAGCCCCGGTGCGCGCGGCGCGCGACGGCACCGTCGTCTTCGCGGGCAAACGCGGGAACTACGGCCTGCTGGTGATCATCGACCACGGCGAGGGTTACGCGACGTGGTACGCGCACAATCGCCACAACGACGTGCGCACTGGCGACAGCGTGCGCGGCGGCGCGCTGATCGCTCGAGCCGGACGGACGGGCAACGCGAGCGGCGTTCACGTGCACTTCGAGATCCGTCGCAAGGGGCGCCCCCTCGACCCGCTGCTCTTCCTGCCATCGCGTTGAGAAGTGTTCGAACTTCGGCGCGCGCGCCTCGGGCGTGCTTCGCTTTGGTTCAGGGTGTACCGGAAGTCGCTGCAGTCGCGCTCCGAAGTCTTCCGCGGATGGTCGATGCGCCGAAGTTCGAACACTTCACTCGCGTCGGAACGGCGGGGTCCGGCGTTGCCGGACGGCTCGCGCGAACCGACGTTCTTCCTTGCCGACCGATATCCGCCGGGGAGACAGCGATGCCCATTCCCGATCTCGAAGTTCCCTGCCCCGCCTGCGGGGGCATCAACGAAGTCCCCGAAGAAGAGACCCGCCGCCAGGGGTTCGTCGTTTGCCGCTTCTGCGGTGACTCGATTTCCGTCTCGCTGCCCAGGGGCGGCCTGACCGGCGCCTACCGGGTGCCGGGTTCCCCGGTCCCGCCTCCGCTCGGCGATCCCGTCGTCGAGGGCATCAGCTTCGCGGCCTGGGACGAACTCACCGGCGATTCGAGCGGACCCGTCGCGGGCTCCAGCCCGGCGGCCGCCCCCCAAGCGGGCTCCGTCGTCTGCCCCTCGTGCGGCCATTGCTTCGTCCCGCTCGAAACCGGCGAGGGACGACCGACGGTGCTCATCGTCGAGGACACGGAGTTCTTCCTGCGTCTCGCCACCGACGTGCTCGGACGCCGCTACCAGACGGTCGTCGCTCGCTCCGCGGCGCAGGCACGGCAGGTTCTGGCCACGCGCCCCGTGGATCTGGTGGTCGTCGACTTGAAGCTGCCCGACGGGGAAGGCGCGGACGTGCTGCGCGCGCTCCCCCGGCCGAACATCCCGGCACTGATCTACACGAGCCGCGACGAAACCAGCTTGCTCGGACCGGAGTGGTCGATGCTCCAAGCGCTCGGCGCGCAGGACGTCGTCCACAAGGGCATCAATATCGAAGACACCCTGCTCCGCAAGGTCGGCGACCTTCTCACGCGGGTCGCGCCGGCGATGCCCTAGCGACGCTCGGATCCCCCTCCCCGAAGACGAGAAAACCGGCGGCCGCCCCTGCGGCGCGCCGGCCGGCACTCACGGAGTAGCGGGGGACTGTTCGCAGGCGAGCAGGCAGTTGACGAACGCCGTGTCGGAGGCGTTCTCGCAGACGAGGCGTTCGAACTGCGCGCTGCGAATCGCGGCCGAGCGCTGGGACGAGCAGCGCAGGCGGTCGAAGAGCGTCTTGGCACTCGCGAGGCACGCCTGATAGTCGGCATTCGCCAGGGCAACGGCCTCGTTGTAGGCCGCGGCGCACGCGGCCCTGTCCTCGGCGAATTGCTGGCTGCACTCGTCCTTGCACTCTTCGCTACCGGCGACGGCGATCGCGCCGAAGCCGACCGCCGCGACCACGCACAGGACGGCCAGGACGGTCTTCATGACGAACTTTCCCTTGGACATGACCCCTCTTCTTTCTCGCTCACGGATCGAGCGCCGGAGATGTACGCGCTTTCGGTTCGGCGGCAAGTCAACCCGCGGTGACACGAGCGACGTTGCGCGGCTTGCGACCCGCGCGCGCAACGAAGGCTGCCGAGAACCGGGATCAGGCGTAGCCGGCCTCGGCGAGTTCTTCTTCGTCCCAGCCGAGGTAGTGGCCGATTTCGTGGCCGACCGTGATGCGAATCTGCTCGATGAGCGACTCGCGATCGGTGCAAGTGCGCTCGAGATTGCGCTTGTAGATGAAGATGCGGTCGGGCAGCCGCGGCAGGTCGGCGAGCGAGCGCTCGGGGCGGGGCACGCCCACGTAAAGCCCGAGGATCGAAGGCTCGAGCGGGGGCTCGAATTCCGTGAGGTCCTCTTGGCGCGGCAACTCGTCGACGATGACGGCGACGTTGTGAAGGTGCGGCCCGATCTTGTCATCCTCGGCGACGCGATTGAGCGCCTCTTGAACGGCCACGTCGAAATCGTCGCGGCTCATGCGCAGGGGCTTCGCGCACGCCGACGGATCGAGTTCGTGAGCGCGATCGAAGTACTCCTCGGCGAGATCGAAGTGGCCGCGCTGCTCGACGCAGAGCGCCATCCAGTAGTTCGCGTAGGGATCCTTGGGATCGACCTCGAGCGCGCGGCCGAGCATCTCTTCAGCCTCTTCGAAGAGGCACATCTCGAAGAGGCAGAGACCCAGATCCGAGAGACTGATGACGTCGTCAGGAGCCTGCTCGATCAGGTCTTGGAGCCAGGGCACCGCCTCGTCGTAACGCGACTGCTCGATGAGCGCACCCGAGAGCACCTGCTTCGCATCGACGGACTCCGCGTCCATCATCAGGGCGCGACGCGAGAGAGCTTCCGCTTCCTCGTAGTCCTCGTGGTCGTACGCATCCTGGGCGCGTCGAATGAGGTCGGCGGCTGTCATGCGCTGTCGTCGTTCCATCGGCGGGGCGTCTCCGCAACGGGCGCTACCGCCCGTTCGACGCTTGGCGGCATGAGAATAGCACCCTCGGCCGACCCCCAGCCATGCGGCAGGACGAACAGGCCCGTAAGCGGCACGCTCGGACTCGATCTCCTACAATCCCCGCCATGCGCAACGTCACCCTGCTCCTCGCGACCGCGGCCGTGGTCCTCACGTTCGCTCCTCCCCTCCACGCCGCCGATGCCGAGCGCGTCCCGCCGGCTTTCCGCGACGAACGGCACTTCGCCAGCGGCGCCGAGTACCTCCGTGCGCTCCCAGACGGCACCGAGATCGCGATCGAGCGAGCGGACGGCTTCTCCTTCGTCCTCCACCTCGTCGAAGGCGCTCTCCGGACCCAGCTTCCGCCGGCGAGCATCGAAGACGAGGCCGCGACGCTGGTTCTGCCGAGCGGCTACCGGATCCGCTTCGTGGCCGACGACGATCCACCCGGGGTGGACGTCGCTTCGCCCAAGGGCAAGATTTCCCGCTTCGTTCCGCGCACCTCGCGCATGCATGTGTGGGAATCCGACCTCGGTTTCTGGCGCACCAACGTCGAGCCGCTGATCCTGCGATTCCCCGATGGAACCCGCGTCGACGCGATGGATCGAGGAGTCCGCTGGGAAGCGCTGACGCTCGGCGGCGAGCGGTACCGGATGTCGCTTCCCGAGGGTCGCTGGCAAGCACTGCCCAGCCTGCCCTCGCCGCCGCTCGTACCCGCGATGGGCTCGTTCTACCTCGCCGGAGACGGCGACGACTGGCGCCGCCCCGTCGCCGAGGATCATCCCGTCTTCGGCTGGAACTGGATCCAGGTCGGTTTGCCGATCGAGCGTCTTCTCGAGGATGTCTCCGCGTTCATCCGCCGCGAGGACTTGCGCCTCTACTTCCAAAAGCTCGAGAACGTCCAGCCGCCCGCCGAGATGGCGGCGGCAATTGTCGCGCGGCGCTTGGCGCTGAGCGGTGGTGATCAGGTGATCTTCCGCGCTCCCGGACAGGAGCCGGTCGTGACCTTCGTGTTTCCCGGCGAAGTAGAGCCCAACTACATCGAGGCGAAGAGCGAACGCCCCATGCAGTTGACGAGCCCCAAGATCGCTCCCGAGAAGTGAGGATCAAGACCGCCCGGGCGTCGCGGCGAGACGAAACTCCGGACCGTCCGCCGCACCCAGCCTGAACGGGCGGCCCGCCTCGATGTCGTCGACGGGACAGACGGCAAGGAGCGCGCTCCCCGACGCCGCGAGCGCGGCCGCGGCAACGACGCCGCCTTCACGATCGCCGTCCTCGCGTAGCACCCGTAGCGGCGTGCCCGGGGCCGGCGGCTCGGCATCGACGGTGCCGCGCACCAAAGTGCGGACCGTCTTCCCGAGGTAGTGCGTTCGGGCGACGACTTCTTGTCCCGGAAAACAGCCTTTCGTGTAGCTGAGTCCGTGGAGCGCCTCGAGATCCAGAAACTGCGGGAGGAACGCCTCCTGCGTCTCGGCGTGGACCCGCGGTAGACCGTCTTCGATCTCCGCGAGATCCCATGCGTTCGCCCCGACGGGCGTCGATCCGGCGGCGACGAGTCGATCGAAGACCGGGACGAGAGCGTCGTCATCGCCCGCGATCATGAAGCGAGGCGTCGGACCGGGAAGCGCCATGACGACTACGCCACCCGCTTCGATCACGGTCTCGTCCGCGGGGCACGGGACATCGAGCGCGCTCGCGAGACGCTCGCCCGCGTCGGGGCCGCAGACGCCGAGCCGGAGAAGCTCGTTCTCGGCGTCTTCGAGCGCGACCTTCGCGCGAAGGATCATCATGCGCAGGCGGGCGATCGCGCGGTCTTTCGCATCCTCCGGGCATTCGAGATGAATCGCGCCCTGCGCGCGAAAGAGCCGGAAGAGCCCGAGCACGCGCCCCTTGGGCATGCAGTAGGCGCCGAGCCGCGTCTTGCCCGCGGCGATCTCGCGCACGTCGCTCGTGAGCTGATTCTGCAGATAGTGCTCGGCCTCGGGTCCCGTCGCGCGGACGAGTGCGCGGTGCGAGAGATCCGCGACGATCGTCGCCGTGCGCGCGGCCCGCGCTTCGTCACGCGAATCCGCGCCGCGGAAGCCGACGACGCGCGCCCCTTCGATCCGCGCACCGCGGGCGGCAATCGCCTCGTGGAATCGCGCCCTCATGCGTGTCCGGCCTGGCGGCGCATCGTCCCCGACCCGGAGACCTGCAACATGCGCTCGATCGAGCGCAGCGCGCGCACGCGGATCTCCTCGGGAACCTCGATCACGTAGCGGTTCAACTCGAGAGAAGCGAGGGTGTCCTCGAGCGTGATCTCGGCCATGTGCGGACAGCGGATGCTGCAGAGGCGGAGCATCTCTTTGTCGTGATTTTCGGCGGCGATGTTGTCCGCCATCGAGCACTCGGTGAGCAGCAGATAGCGCGGCGCACCGCTCTCCTGGACGAAGCGGATCATCGCGGACGTCGAGCCCGAGAAGTCCGACGCGGCGGCGACGTCGGGCGGGCATTCGGGGTGCGCGAGAACGACCGTGTCGGGGAACTGCGCGCGCACGCGCTCGATGTCCTCGACCGTGAAGCGCTCGTGGACCTCGCAACGGCCGCGCCAGCCGACGATCGTGTAGTCCAGGTCGGGATGGCGCGACGCGTCAGCCTTCGGCGTCTTCGAGGGAAAGACGATGTGGCGGCCCGTTTCGCGCGCCACGTTGCCCGCGAGGAACTCGTCGGGAAGAAAGATCACCGTCTGCGAGTCGAGCGACTCGACCACGGCCGCGGCGTTGCTCGAGGTGCAGCAGATGTCGACTTCGGCTTTCACGTCGGCGTAGGTGTTGACGTAGGCCACGATCGGTACGCCCGGGTACATCGCGCGCAGCTGGCGGACGTCCTCGGCGGTGATGCTCTCGGCGAGCGAGCAGCCGGCGCGCGCCGCGGGCAGCAGCACGGTGCGCGTCGGATTGAGGATCTTCGCCGTCTCGGCCATGAAGCGGACGCCGCAGAAGACGATCGGCGAGCGGTCCGTTTCGGCGGCTTTGCGCGCGAGTTCGAGCGAGTCGCCGACGATATCCGGCACAGAGACGAAGAGCGCCGGCTCCATGTAGTTGTGCCCGAGGATGATCGCGCCGCGCTCTTCCTTGAGCTTGTTGATGCGGAAGGCGAGTTCCGCTTTGGCCTCGAGTTCGAAGTCCGGCACGATCCCGTGGAGCTTCTCGCGAAGGCGCAGGTAGGTGTCGTGGACGGTGCTTTCGACGATGGGCATCGGGATCCTCCTAGCCCGGACTACTCATGAAGCCCGACGTGCGGCCCCTCCCGCTGGCATCTGCGGCATTTTCCGCTCAGGTTTCATGAGTACTCCAGGCTCACAGCAGAGAGTCGCTCTCATCTCATCCGCGAGGGTCGCCTTTGTCAAACCGAAGTGGCCGGACCCCGCGTTCCGTGTAACTTCCTCGCGTGTCCATCGCCCGGGTGGACATGGCCGTCGCTGGAGGAGGTCCGATGCTGTCTTCGTCGCGCCCCACGGGCGCGCTTTGTCTTGCGGTCTCTGTCTGTCTCTTGGTTCCGTTCGCCGTATTCGGCCCCGCGATGGCGTCCGCCGCCGAGCCCCCCTCGTTCTCCACGCCTCTCGAACGCGACGCCCCGGCGATCGCCCTGTGGACCGCCCCGCCGGTGGATGTTCCGAAGCTCCTCGCCGAGGACGCCCTGCGCGACGGCATTCCCGGACCCGTGCGCGTCGGCTATCCCATGAAATCGGACCTCTCGCCGGCCCGCGGCGGCTCCTGGGCTCCCCTGCCCGACGGCAGCCGCGTCTGGCGCGTGCAGGTTGCGTCCAAGGACGCGCTCTGGATCGCGCTGGGCTTCGGCACCTTCCGACTGCAGACCGGCGGCGCGCTCTGGGCCTACGACCCTGCCCGCGAGACCGTCCGCGGACCCTACACGAGCGCGGACGTCCACGAGCACGGGCAGCTCTGGCTGGCCCCGATCGCGGGCGACACGGTGATTGTCGAGTTGCACTGGCCCAAGGAACTCGCCGACGAGACGCCCAACATCCACCTCGGCACGGTGTCGCACGGATACAAAGTCTGGGGAGGCATCGGCCGCGCCAAGGACGAGCCCGGCGTCGACGCGGGCTCGTGCAACATCGACGTCAACTGCCCGCTCGGCGACGACTGGCAGGACGAGAAGCGCGGCGTGGTGAACCTGCTCTCCGGCGGAAGCGGCTACTGCACCGGCTCGCTCATCGTGACGAGCGCGCGCGACTGCGAGAACTACGTGCTCACCGCGGCACACTGCCTCTCGACTTCGAGCAAAGCCGCGTCGACGGTCTTCCAGTTCAACTTCGAACGCCCCGCCTGCGGATCGGGAACGCCGCCCTCGGATCAGACCTCTTCCGGATCGACGCTCGTCGCCACATACTCGAGTTCCGACGTGACGTTGCTGCGCATGAGCAACGAACCTCTCGAAGCGTTCGACGCGTACTACAACGGCTGGTCGCGTTCGACGGTCGCGCCGCCCGAGTCGTGGTGCATTCACCACCCCAACAACGACGAGAAGAAGATCTCCTACAACGACGACCCTCTTCAGCCGGGCCAGAACTGGGGCCCCAGTCACTGGCGCGTCGACAACTGGGAACAGGGAACGACCGAGCCCGGATCCTCCGGATCGCCGCTCTTCGATCACAACTCGCGCATCATCGGCCAGCTTCACGGCGGCACGGCATCGTGCTCGAGCATCACCTACGACGAGTACGGCAAGCTCGATGTCTCGTGGGAAGGCGGCGGCACGCCGGCCTCGCGCCTGCGCGACTGGCTCGATCCGGGCAACACCGGCGCGGTCACGCAGGACGGCCTCGATTGGGACGCCTGCCAGGTGCCGCAGCCTCGACTCGCCTATGCCGGCTCAATCGCCGGAGACGCGGCGGGCAACGGCGACGGCATCGTCGATCCGGGCGAGCGCATCGTGCTCGAGATCGATGTCGCCAATCAGGGCACGCTCGGCGCCACGAATGTCGCCGGCACGCTGACCGCCCTCACGGCGACGGCCACGCTCGTCGACGACGCGGCGCTCTATCCCGACATTCCCTCGCTGGCGACGCGCCGTTCACTCGTGCCGCACTACACGGTGGACGTCGCCGAGACGCACATCTGCGGCGATCCGCTCACTTTCTCGCTCGCCCTCTCGGCGAGCGAGGCGCCGGGATCCTGGACGTCGGAGTTCTCCCTCCCGACGGGAACCCCGGCGGTCGAAACGAGCTTCTTCGACGACATGGAGAGCGGCACCGAGAGCTGGACGGTCGGTACCCCCACTGGCTCGAATCCCTTCATCATCTCGACCGCGCGCGCATTCAGCGGCACGCAGTCCTGGTTCGTGAACGATATCGCGACCGTCGCCGACTCGACGCTCACGCTCGCCGAAATCACCACGCTCGCGGACAACGCCGAGCTCCGTTTCCGTCACCGCATCAACGCCGAGAACAACTACGACGGCGGCGTGCTCGAATACAGCGCGAACGGCGGCGCCTGGACCGACGCGGGCGCACTCATCGTCCAGGGCGGCTATACGGGGACGATCAGCACCAGCTACGACTCGCCCATCGGCGGCCGCCAAGCGTGGTCGGGCGACAACGGCGACTGGCAGCTCGTGCGCGTCGATCTCTCGTCGCTCGCCGGCTCGAACCTTCGCCTGCGCTGGCGCTTCGCCACCGACTCTTCGGTGAGCGACGAAGGCTGGTTCATCGACGACGTCGTCATCGATCGCACCGAGTACATCTGCAACGGTGGCGGACTCGCGCTTCCCGGCGAAGCCTCGGATCCCGACGGCGCCGGACAGCCCTTCACGATCGAAAAGATCGCGGGCGGTTATCAGCTCGCGTGGTCGGAACCCGCGACGGGTGGCGCCCCCGCGGGCTATCGCCTCTACCGCACGCCTCTCGCGTCTCCCGCGGCTGCCGAGTGCGAAGCCGACCTGGGCTCCGGCACGTCCGCGCAGCTCGCGACGCTCACCGACAATCGCGGCTTCCTCGTCGTGGCTCACAACGCCGCGGGCGAGGGCTCGTACGGCGCGACGCACGGCGGCGACGAGCGCACGCCTTCGTCCTCGCCCTGCCCCTGATCCGGTGACTCGCGGAAGGGCCCCGCACGGAAACCTCCGCGCGGGGCCCATTCACGTTTTCGCGGGAGGGAGAGGGATTCAGTCCTCGCGCAGATCGAGATCGAGGTCGATCTCGGTGCCCGCGACGAGCCGCACCTCGCGAGCGATCGATTCACCCTCGGGCGTGACCAGCTCGATGCGGTGCACGCCGGGGCGCAGCGCGAGCTTCTGCGGGTAGCCATCGAAATCGTCGCAGGTGCCGCGGTAGTGGCCGTTCACGAAGACCTGGGTCGCGCGCGGCTTGACGTTGAAGTCGATCAGCGCGGCGGCCACGTTGCCGATATAGACGGCCCGGCGCACGGGTCGCGGCCTGCCGACGACGATGGTCGTACGCACCACGGGTCGAACGCCGGCGTGCACGACGACGCGCGCGGCGGACGCCGGCGACACGGAGAGAACGGGAAGCGCGAGCGCAAGCACGAGAGCGGGAATGGATGCGCGGTTCAGGATGTTCTTGGCGTTCATGGCGGGTACTCCCGACCTCCGTCCCTGCGCACAAGACGAACGGCCGGCCGCTTGGTTGACAGCCCGCCGACTACGTCAACTGCCCCTCGCGGAGGAGACGGTTCATCCCGCGGAACCCCGGATGATCCTTCTGCCGCGCCCACTCGAACGCCACCGACTCATGGTTCGTGAGCTGCGCGCCCGCCTGCTGCATACGGTCGA
>CAZPJJ010000098.1:0-11387 GCA_964586535.1 uncultured Acidobacteriota bacterium
GGGGCCGATGGTGCTTTTGCCGGAGCTGCTGGAGCCACTGGCGTTGCCGCTGGCGCGGCCGGGCCTGCGAAAGCAGCGCCACGTCGGTTCTACGGCACGGTGCGACTCGATCCCGCGCGCGTCGGTCGTGATGCCAGCCGCATCGCCGACGAGGTGATCGCGCACCTGGCCGGCCAGATCGGCGCGGAGGTGACGGTCACGCTCGAGGTCGAGGCCAATCTCCCGGGCGGCGCCTCGGATCAGATCGTCCGCACGGTGACCGAGAACAGCCGGACGCTGAAGTTCACAAGTCATGGGTTCGAGAGCGAGTAGCTCGTCGTGTGGATGGAGTATTAGGGTAAGCGGTCACGGAGCGGCGTTCTTCCCATGCCGGTCGATCAGTGATGGGAGTGGCTCCTGACTGAAGTTCGCTTTCCCCAGACGCGTATGTCGATTCTCCGCGGCGTCCAGGATCGCACCGCACGGCGAAGGATCAGTGATTCGTCACGACAGGGCTCAAGGAAAGAACGCCGATGTTCGACCGCCTACGGCCTATCCGATAGGCGTCGCTCCACGCCAAATGTCGCTTCTCCGCTCGCCATCCTTCACGAGACTCCGTTCGACTGCGAGAATACGAACCAAGTGCCCCAGCGAGTTGCGGATGATGTTGATCGCAGCAGGAGTCGCCAGTACCATCCAACCGGAGCCGACCTCATCGTCGAAGCTCGGAGGCGAGTGCTCCGACAACCCGTCGAGCCATCTACGGGTTCTAACCATTACTTGGCCTTCGGCGTCGACCCACGCGAAGTCACTGTCACCCGTCCAGATCCACCCAAAGAGAATTCCGAGATCTGGACGAAAGGCCAGCCAATCATGGTGCGGAGAATCAAAACGATACCCGGAGTTTTGCACTACGAGCGCTGGCATAGACCTAGGAAATGTCATGTCGCTGTAGTCAGCGACTAGCTTACCTTCGACACTTGCGAAGGCCGTTAGCTCACTCGGGATCTCACCACTCGCGGGAACGCTGACGGTTCCGCTCGTGCGTATCTCGTTTCGGGTCTCCCAATCGAGCACTCGTCGTTCCGTCCACTCTGCGAGGATAATCAAACCATCTGCATCCGGCAGGAGAACGGATGCCGCGTAGTCCCCGAGGGGATGCAGCCACCCGCGTCGTTCGTCACCGTAGCATGGGTACTTATGCATCTCTTTGATGAAGGCAGGCCTCGGTTCAGGATCGCAGAAGAACATGACTGGGTCGTAATACTGAAAGTCCCGCAGGAGTTCGCTGCGGTGGTCCAGCTTGCCCGCGTCAACTAGCTCCGCAATGACATGAGATACCGCCCTTCTCGCAAGAGAGGCGCGCGGCCGTCGGAAAGGCAACCGCAGTCCCATGGCGACCATTCGACTGCGGAGTGCTCGCTCCGCCTCGGCATCCCATTCGGAGAAAGGCTTCAACTGGTGCATTATTTGGACAGCGCGATGACACAAGCTCACGTACGAAATCCCAGTCGCCTTCCCGAGAATCTCCAAGCTCACGTCAAACGGCCTTACTATCTCAAAGGGATCGTCGGAATCCGGAAGTACCTCCTGGGACGACTTCTCCCTTCTAACCGAGAGCAACCCGCTACCCAAGGGGAGAACGAAGTCGTAGATGGCTCCCAGAACGCGGGGTTCTACTGGACGAGTGGAGCCCAAACCCAGGCTAATAGAAAGTCGAATCGCCGGCCGACGGAGCGAAAAGTCGGGTGAGTCTTGGAGCGCAGCTATCTCACTGCCGAGACTCTCGAGAACCTGCACGTTCCTGTTCGCAGTTGCTTCGAGGACTTGTAGCAACGCCTCCCTTCGTTCGTCCCCGCTGATCAGCACTTTTCTTGTTGATGTCAGCGTGTCGTTATCTTGATCAAGTAGTCCGCTCAAGATGGCGGCCTGCGCTCCTTGCGCAACGACAAGAGCGGGATGACTCAGAAGGAGTACAGAAAGATCCGAGACTGCAGCTGAAACATCGTCGGGCTGTGAATTGTCCGAGAAGTTCAAAGTGGAATCATGAAGTACCCCAGATGCCTCGAACAAGACGCCCAGATGCCGCTGGATCTCATCCCACACTTCCGCAATGGGAAGCTCATTGGTCAGTAGCGGCAGAACGTCAAGCAACAGTTGGCCGCTTGCTTGCTTGTCAGCAAGGAGTGTTTCTAGGAGCAATGATCGCCCCCGCTCACGATCAGCAGCGACCAGGGCACGGAAGGCAGCCAGCCGCGTTCCTCCGTCGACCCACCGGTACCAGCCGTGCGAGGATGAGAGCCTTAGGGCTTCGCTGCCCACGTCCCAGGCCTCCTCGCGGTGGCCGAGCTTCGCAAGGCACTCGCCCAGAACTCCGAGCAATCGTGCGCTCTGCCTGTGACTTCGGAAGCTCTGTCGTAGCGATCGTAACTCGTTCACAGTTCGGCTGGTGATGAAGTCGCCTAACGACGAAGGCCAGTCAAAGTATGAGCCTTCTGCCTCATTAGATAGAAGATGAGCGAGAGCGTCTACCGAATCGAGCGCGATTGCTACTTCAGCCGCGCAGAGTCGTGCTCCATCGCGAAGTGTCAGATGCTCCGATGAGTACTCGGCCTCACGTGTGGAAGCAATGAGGCTAGACCGATCAAGATCGACTGCTTCCAGTTCGATGCCGGAAGCCATGAGTCCTCGTGCAACTCCTCTCCGCCAAGTTCTTCTGGTAGAGGGAAGGCCGTAGACGTCGACGGCCCGCAGGAACTCTCGGCACCAGTCAACCGCAGTTCGCACCGATTTGGTGGTCGATATGGCCTTCACAACTGTAGCAGCTAGAGTCTCAAATCCGCTTCGCGACATGGGAAGTAGGAGCTTGGACAAGCAGTTGCGGGCCAGCGCGGCGGAACTGGGGTCACGTTGGATCGCAGCTGCAAGGAGCACAGCCAGCCCGGAGGGCAAGTTCAGTAGGGCCTGTGCTTGAAGCCATTCCAGGAGACGAAGCGAACTCCTCGGGCTCCACTCCATCGACGAGCCTAGGAGTTCTTCGCACGCTAGTACGCTTGCTTGACCCTCGGTAGTCTTCTTTAAGGACCGGGCGGCAAGGGCAAACCACTTTATTCGCTGCCCTGCCGACCCAGGGTCTTGGCGGTTCTTCAATGACATCCAGCGGATCCAAGTACTCAGCTGGTAGTCCTTTCTGTAACCTACACCGAAGGAGTTCTGTATCAATCTCTGGATGCTGCGCCTGGCCCCGACTGAGTCGCCCAGAACCAGCCACGCCGAGGCCTGACTTCGATGTTCTCGGATCCGTTCCTCTACCTCTTGGTCGACCTGCGTATCAGATTCGAGAGATAGGAGTTCCTCGGCAACAAACGCGCGTGAGATACCGTTCCTATAGAGCGAGAGAAGAACTTCCCGCCTTACCTGCGGAGGCCACTGGGGCGATTCGGATCCGCTCCACTCACTGACGAAATGAAGGCGAAGCTGTTCCAGCGAGTCCATACCGTGTGCTGCGACCGACTCCACAAGCAATGCAAAGAACGCGTCACGTAAAGCCTGAATCTCATGCCACGCCAGCCAGTCACGAGACTCAACACTCCCACGGTGGAAGAAGCGCATCAGGGGACCGACCGCAAGTCGAATCTCGCTAGGAGCTAGGCGCCGCCCTCTCCATGCGTCTCCCTCGATGTGAGCCACGTGGCAAAGCGCTCTTTCAAAGTAGGCAATTCCGAGACACCTGGGATCGGTGGGGAGCCTCACGATATCGGAGGGATTCTCGTCGACCCCTAACGCGCGCAGGAGCCGATTCAGCCGAAAGCGCTGCATGAAGGGTTGCAGGCCTTCGCTCTGTGGGGGTAAGTCGATTCGAAGCTCCGGCTGGGGAACGTCCTGAAGCCAGCTACGGGTGGCTCGCGAATCCCGGCATATGCGGAAGAATCCTTCTGCCAGTTCCACTCGCATATGAGGGGTTGGCTCTTCTTCCGCTGAAGCTGCTGCCACCTGATTCAACATCGAGCGCGCTTTGGCGAGATCTCCCGCACCCGCTAGACCATTCCAAGCGTCGGCGTGAAGCGAGAACCAGGAGCGTCTGCCGTCAGGTGTTCTGCGATCGAAGTTGCCGACAATCCGTTCTAGGAGCGGCCAAGCGGAGTTGTCTACAATTGACAGTCCGAGTTCCAGGAGTAGCCGATGCCTAAGCTGCCCCGTTGCTGCTACCGCGTCGACAGTACGCAGACGACTCGCACCTGCGTGAATCCGTTGCACGGTCGCCACTATCGCGTCAAGGTCGCGGTGGTAGAAGGCCGCTCGTGCCCATGCGGCCAATTCAGATCCGCGCTCGTCCTGGTAGTCTTCGCTCAGATCCGTTTCTCTCGCTGACAACTCTCCGAGCGGCTCGGCCAGGTCGAACACCCGCCTGGACTCGCTGTGTAGACTGCGGGTTGCCAACAGAACAGAGAAGCGGAGGGCTGCAGATCGGGGTACTCGCAATCTGTTGCCGTCCCGGACTTGTTCACATGCGGCGCGGGTATCTCCGAGATCGAGTAGAAGCGACTGAAGGTCAGCTTCCCCGAGGGACTCCTGTCTAGTCCGCATCTCGTCATCGGCTAGGACGAGTCGTGTCAGTGCGACAAGATCGCCCTCAGCGGCGGCGGAACGCAAAGCTAGCTGAACATCGGTGCGGATGCTCGGGGTCGGCCTGTGCCTGTATAACTGCTCGCGGAACCATGCTGGTTGCGCGAGGGCGAGGACGCGGCCGTGTTCGTTCGCTTGGCTTAGGTGGTATACGACGTCCCAGGACACAGCATTGTTTGGAGGAGTTCTATTGCAGATGGATGCAAGCTCCAGATGAAGGCGGTGGCTGATTTCTGGATCAAAGTCGCCGGTTACGGACAAAGCGGTGTGTTCCTGCAAGTACAAGCGAAAGCTGTTGTGAAAGAAATGCCACCGATCTGGAGCTTCCCTTATGAAGAGATGGCGAACTCGTTCAAGACTCCGAAGCAGTTCTGGCGTAGCCCAGGAGCTTAACCATGGAATATCGATCGCTCCTCGGACTCTCGCCAGGAGCCCGAAGCAGTGGACGAGTTCGGGCAGGTCTCGAATAGCGTTCCAGTAACTGTGGTAGTGAGACTCAATATCAGCACCGAATCGCTTTGCATCCGAGAGTCTTTGGGCGACCTGAGTTGCTTCAGTCTCTCCGAGGAGTGCCAGCAGGTAGATGGTGGCTAAGGGGTGACCACCTGAAATCGTGTAGATCTCATCTTGCTGCGCATCCGAGAGTTGAATACGTAGGGAACTTCTTCCAATGAGCAGCCGGACGGACTCTCGAGAGAGTGGCTGCATCTCGACTCTTCGCTGAGACTCTCGCACTGAGAACTGAATCGAATCGGGAAACGGCTCATCCGTTTGGCTGCCCAGAACAATGTAAACACCGTCGGGCACCTGCTGGGGCGATGGAAGGTCTCGAAGAAGTGATCTCTGTGGCTTCTGCTCGCGTTCAATGTGGTCTAGACCATCTATCACAATCAGTGTCTTGCGCCCTGTTTCTGCGAAGTCCGTATGAAGTAGGCTAAGCTGCTCATGGAATCGCTCAAGCAGATGGTCCCTATCGTACGCTGGGAGAGATCGACCGGTCGTTATGCCGGCTGACTCCAGCGCTAGAACTACATCGTGAAGGAAATTCACGGATTCACCGCGAAGGACAGTTGGCTCCCGGGCGTCTGGGACATACGCAAAGTAGGAGATAACTCGCTCCTGCCTTTGCCTCATCGTCGCCGCCAGGAGTGTCGACTTCCCGGAGCCAGGCGAACCAAGGAGAGCGACGTAGCCCCCTGGGCACCTGTCGAGAGCTTGGTCAAGACATCGAACGGTCTCCGCGATCGGCACGTAGCGAATCGTGTCGACGGGGAAGTGGTGCGAACTTCTGTAGTGCAGGCGAGCAGTCAATCCCCAGCGCTGTAGCAGCGCAGCACGATCAATCTGTATCACCCGTGACGGATCGGCGACCTCAGTGAGAAGTGATTGGGTGATCAGATCTAAGTCGCGCCGCCATAGTTCCTCATCTCTGACAATGGCTGGGTCCTGAACCTGGAGGCGGTAACCGCACTCCAGCTGGCAATTCTTAACAAAGTCGAGGAATTCCGGTTCTTCAAGAGCGGATGCTTCGCGGATAGCTTCCCAAACCGGGCGCCACTCATGTGCGACGTCTGAGAGCGAGTTAACCTGACGTAGGATGTCCGGTTGCCACTGCTGCGAAAGAAAGGCGGCAAAGTGTTGCGGCACGGGTGGTGGGTCCGCGATCGGAAGAAAGGCCCTCGGGGATGGGGATGGTGAGTCATTGGTAAGAAAGTGGACAACGACGCGGTGCGTCGAGTGTTGGCGACTGAGCAACTTCCAGCCGTCTACCAACTGTCGAAGAAGACTTGGCGCGGACGGGGAGGGTCTGGTGAAGTCGCTGAAAGTGATCGTTCCTGGATGAGTGCTCCACTTCACCTGATAGGCATCTACGCGCGTAAGTCGGCCGATTTGAATGTCGTCGACTCTACCCGCACGAGGGTCTCCTACTCGAATCCAGGAGAGCGTGCCCTCGCGGAGTGCCCGGAGGATGAGTTCAGCTGCGACTCGGTACTGAGCTAGGTATCCGGTTATAGCTCGGCGCTCGCCGTCGGCAGGCCCCCGGGAAGGCACGTGGTTGGGACGGTCGGGATTTTGGTCTTGCATGGTGCGTCTAGGAGCTCGTCAGGAACTGGCGGGGCGACGTGCCGTCCATCGATCCTCCATTACGGTCATTCCAAGGGAGAAAGAGCGGTTCTTCAGCGCCCTGTGCTCCTACTTATAGTCTACCCGAGGATGCTCCTGAGACTGCCTGCCCTAAGCCTCTGGGGGGCGAGGCATCTTCCGAAGACCGCTTTCCATGACATCTTTGTATCCCTGACAACAACTACCGAGGAAACCGCGGGCCAGTCACATTCCGCGAGAGCCGCAACGAGAGGAAGCCGTCCTCTGCGACGTCTTGGGGCGATCGATGAAGGGGAAGTAGACGTCGAGAGTGGCAGATAGGCCTAACCGCCCCCGATGCCGGTCCAGTGATTACGCAAGACCCTACGCCTGCTGAATATTCTCTCCTCGTTAGTCTCGGTTCCAGCGATTGGCAGGACGGAGGGAACTCTAGGCCACCGCAGTTCTGCCGATCGGGCGGCGAAGGCGACCGGCGTCAAGTCGCAGAACCAGCTGTGCTCGTGCTCCTCGTTGTACTCGTGGCGCCAGGCTTCGGCTTTGCAGCGCGCATCCTGCACGTCCAGGAAGATCTCCTCGTTGAGATGTTCTTCCCGTATGCGCCCGTTGAACCTCACTATGAAGGCGTGCTGATTGGGTTTGCCTGGGTCGATGAAGATCAGCTTCACCCCGAGCGTCTCGGCCCACACCTAGTCCTTCGAATCGGTGATTCCCGACCCGTTGTCGCTCAGGATGGACTCTGGCAGCCCGTGCTCCGCGGCGGCAGCTTCGAGGATTCTGACGACCTTTGCCCCGGGAATCGAAGTGTCGACATGGTCTGCGTGGCAAACACGACTGAACTCGTCGAGCACGTTCAGAATCCTGATTCGTCGGCCGCGCACCAGTTGGTCGAGCATAAAGTCCATGCACCACCGCTCGTTGACGCGGGAAGGCACTGACATCGGCTGCTGAAGACCGTGCCGCTTGCGCCGCGATCGGCGCCGGCGCACTTGAAGCTACGTTTCGCAGTACACACGGTAGGTGCGCTTGTGATTCCCGACGACACCCGACTTCACGAGCTTCCTGTGCAGGCGGCGGTACCCGTAGCGAGGGTACCGCGCGGCGGCGACCCTCAAAGCCTCGATCAGCTCGGCATCGTCCGGCCGGCGGCGTTCATACCGGCACGTCGTGCGGTGCAGCGTCAACAGCGATGATGACCGGCGCTCGCTCATGTCGTACTTTTCCTGGGCGTAGAGAGCGGCCTCTCGTCGAGCGGCGGGCCTTACATTTTCGGCAGACGACGTCCCGCAGTGCTTGCTTGTCCAGCGTCAGATCAGGAACAAGTCTCATGAGGCGCCGATTCTCATTCTCGAGCTTCTTGAATCGTTTCGCGTCGCTGACTTCCATGTCTCCGAACTTGGCTTTCCAGCGATAGAACGTCGTCTCGGTGATCCCGTGTTTCCGGCACGGATCCGCTGGCTTCGCGCCAGCCAACGCCTGCTTCAGGATCGCGATGATCTGCTCCTCGGTGAACCGACACTTCTTCATCCCTGGCCCCCTTGCCGGACCAGCTTAGTAGCCCGGGCTCACTTTGGAGATGGTCCAGTCTTTGGGGAGCAGGTCGAATGAGGCGACACGACCGTCAGAAGTAGTTGTCGTCGCGCACCCGTTCGAGTCGCGTCAGAAGACCTTGATGGAATGGTGTCGCGGAGCGCTGGGTGGGGAGTGTTTGGCTAGACCTGTTTGACCACGTGATCGTCACTAACGAGCGACATCTTCGCCGCCTACTACGCGAATACCTCGACTACTACAACAGCGATCGCTGGCACCTGGCGCTCGCGAAGTACACTCCATCGGCGAGGCTCGTCGAACATCCCCGGAGATCTTCAGCTTCAGTCGTCGCCAAGCTTCATATCCGCGGGTTTCGCCTCCGCTAACTCGGGTAACGACCTGATTAGCTTTCCTCCTCGTGAGAGTTCGGTCTCGCCCAGAAGCTCTCGCTACGTGCACCGCCTGGAGGAAGGGCATTCCCGCATTGATCGCCAGCGGCCTGAATGCATCCTGCATCGGGCTCCATTCTCCAGACTCCATGACTCTACCCCGAGCCTGTACGGATCCAAGTCCCCGTCCGGCGTTCTGGCAAAACGCACGCTTCACTTGCGTGTCCGCTCTCCATCCGCGCGTGATATATAGGAGAATCGTCTCCGGATCCGGGGAAAACGGCGGAATTTGCGGGATTTTCTCGACGATGGATGTCGGCTATCGAAGGGAGGGACGTGATGGGGGTCTGTAAGGGATGCCAAGGAAGCGGCAAGTGTGTGCGTTGCAACGGGCGGGGCACCGAAAGCAGCTTGGGTGGGCTTTCCTCGACGAAGTGCCCCAAATGTGGCGGAAGTGGCAACTGCACGGCTTGTAACGGAACAGGGAAGAGCTGACGTATG
Organism: uncultured Acidobacteriota bacterium; assembly: GCA_964586535.1. Lineage (GTDB taxonomy): Bacteria > Acidobacteriota > Polarisedimenticolia > J045 > J045 > CAZPJJ01. The sequence continues at coordinate 9,126 of CAZPJJ010000098.1, forward strand.
CGCCGCACGCGAAGGATTCTCACACTGAGTTCCGGCGACAAGCCTGCGTTGCTTTCCAGCGGGGGGCAAATCGAGGAGTTGAAGACCACTCCTCGCACAAACTGCGCTGTGGCGTTTCTCCTCATCGACTGCTCCGGCAGCATGGCCGGCGAGAAACTCGCGGATGCGAAGCAGGGGGCGACTGAGTTCGCGCGGGATGCGCAGTTGCGAGGATACCTCGTCGGCCTGATCGCGTTTGGTAATGATGCAGAACTCGTGTGCGAGCCGGCAGCATCCCTCGAGTGGCTCGGTGACAGGATTGCGTCAATCTCGGCCGGGGGATCAACGAATTTGGCGGCCGCCTTGCAGTTGGCGTCCCGTCACCTGCCTCACGCGGGATGCCGAGCGATGGTCGTCGTTACCGATGGCGTACCGGATGATCCGTGTGCTGCCCTTGGAGCCGCGGAGGAGGCCAAGCGCGACGGCGTCGACATCGTCACAATCGGCACGGATGATGCCGATCGAGAGTTCTTGCGGAAGCTCGCATCCGTCTCGAGCCTGTCACAGACGGTGGAGCGGGCGAAGCTCGGGTCGACGCTCGCGGTTGTCGCCCGACTGCTTCCGGCGCCGCGGTTCTGATCGCAGAGATTTCGCGCCGTGGATGACCTCCTCACTCTCTATGAGATCCTCGAGGTCGATAGATCGGCGACCGACGAGGAAATCAGAAGCGCGTACCGTTGGCTGAGTCATCAGTATCATCCGGACAAGGTTCCTGCGCACTTGGAGAAGCTCCGAGCGGAAGGTAACGAACGCTTTCTCGAGATCGGCCACGCGTACAAGATTCTCAGCGATCCGGCTCGTCGCCGACGGTACGACGAGGAACTGCTTGAATGCGAATCCCGACTGCGCGGCGCTCCGCCAACGCCGGGTCCGTTCGCAGCCCCAGCCTTCGAGACGCATCTCGACTTTCGTTCGGGTGAAAAGGCGGGAACCCTTCCAGATGCTTGCGTCCTCATTGATCGATACTGGGAGGAGGCGAAGCAGAAGCTCCACGATGGCGATCTGGCAGGATGGCTCGGTCGCAACGGTCACTCCGTGCTCGCCGCTGACGTGCGGGCGATCGCGCTCGTCGAGTCTGATATCGACATCGCCATGGAGCGCGTCGTTCGGGCTTTGGATGTCGGAGTTGCGGCGCCCCGGATCGCGATCGTGGAGGACGAGCTATCGTTCGGGAGGGTTGAACGGGGCGCGAAAGTGGAGGGCGACATCGTCGTCAAGCATGTCGGTGCGCGCGGCATCGTCTACGGCGACATTCTCTTTCCGGACTTCCTTGAGAAGGCCTCTCAGCGCCTCCTGTTGCGGCCCGGTCAAAGCGAGAAGATCTCCTTCGAGATCGACACCGAGCGATTGACGGCGAACAAAGAGTATGGGGGACTTATCGAGACACGTACGAACGCGGACCGGAACCCCTGGGCGCAGGTTACGATTGTCGTTGTTTATCCGATGTTTCGGTCGTTGAAGGTGGTCACCTCGTACGGCATTGCCGGAGGGCTCATTGGCGCTGGACTTCGATGGTTCGCTGGCCTTGGTGGAATGACGACTTGGTCCAGCGATCTTTATTCATATTCATCGTGGCTGGAGGTGGGGCAGAGAACCAACGGAGATCAGTTCCTGATGACGGTGGCGGCGCTGGGAGGCGTCGGTGCCTTCTGGCTCGGATACGTCGCCGGGAGGAAGTGACTTGCCGATCGTGTGGCTCGTCGTCATCGCCCTTGTCATCACGCTTTTCGCTGTCGCCGCCTGGGCTGCGCTCGTGACGACGCTCTGGCTGGGGACGAACATCTTCCTCGTTTTCGAGCAATCGCTGCGGGTGATCGACGGCCTCCCGCCGTGGGCGATGTGGTCGGGCGTAGGGTTGCTCATCGGCGGAGCGCTGGGTGTCTATCACGAGGCACCGCGTTATGGGAAATCTGTCTTAGGAAGGCTGGTCTTGGGATTCCCGTTCGTGCTCGTGCTAACTCTCATCATCACCGAACACGCCTACGTCCTCACGCCGGCCGTCGATGTAGCAGTGGAATCGGTCGTGCAGGCTGGCAACGAGCCCGAGTCCGGCAGGGAGCCCAGCAGCAGTAGCAGGGAGGTTTGGGTTACCGTCCACTCGCTGAACGTTCGCGACCAGCCTAAGACCCACTCCCGGCTGGTTGGAAGCGTGGGCAGAGGTGAACGGCTCGAGGTGACAGGACGAGAAGGGAACTGGTACCAGGTTCGCTGGAAAGGAGGAAG
>CAZPJJ010000099.1:0-11368 GCA_964586535.1 uncultured Acidobacteriota bacterium
CCCCCGCATTGCCCGGCCCAAACGATCGAGGCTGGCCTCGATCGCCGTCGCCGAGATGCCCCCGAGCGCGGCCGCGATCTCGTCGGCCGTCAGCGGCTCGGGGGAGGCAAAGAGCATGGCCTCCAGCATGGCCAGGATCTCGACGCCGTCCCCGTCGATATCGGGGACGGTGGTGCGGGACTGCTCGGACTCTTCGAGACCCGCATCTTCGAGATCGCGATCGTCCGTGTCTTCCCAGTCGGTCATCACTCGTTCGCTCCGAGGTCCGGCGCCGCTTCGATCGAAATGTCCCCTCGCACGAGCGGCTGCCAGATGGTGACACCGCCCACGCGAATCAGTTCGAGCAGCGCCAAGAAGAGCACGACGCGCTCGAGTCTCGTCCGAGTGTCGCGAATCAACTCGATGAACGAGAGACGCGAGTGCGCTGCGATGCGGTCCAAGATCACTTGCATCTTGTCCTGAACGCGAAAATCCTCGCGGCGAATGATCTCGACGCGGTCCTCGGCTTCGAGCCGCGCGAGAACGCGCTCGAAGGCCTGCACGAGGTCGGTGAGGTCGGCGCGAATCGTCACGGCGTCGGCGAACTCCGCCGGAGGTGGACCGGGTCGCGAGAAGACGAGATCACGTCCGCTCTCGAGCGCGGCGAGTTCCTCCGCGGCTTTCTTGTACCTCTCGTACTCGAGGAGCTGCCGGCTGAGTTCGGCTCGCGGATCCTCGGGATCGCTCTCCTCGCTCGGATCGGGCGGGAGCATCATCCGCGACTTGATGTGCGCGAGCGTCGCCGCCATCACGAGATACTCGGAAGCGACCTCGAGATCGAGTTCGCGCATGTGGTCGAGGTAAAAGTTGTACTGTCGGACGACCTCGGCGATCGGAAGATTGAGTACGTCCATGTCGTTCGAGCGAACGAGGTGCAGGAGCAGGTCGAGCGGCCCTTGGAAGGCCGGAAGCGACAGCGCCAGCGGCGCGGGCCAGGGCTCCTGTCCGCTGTCGAACGCTTCTGTTGGCAGCAGGGTCACGTTCGCTCCCCGAGGCATCGCGCCGAAGCTGGGAGCGTAGCAGCGCGATCTGGCGCTTTCAACGCGCCGCCTGGAGATCCGAGACAGCGTCGCAAAGCCGCGTGTGGACCCTCTCGACGATCCACCGCAGGGCCCTGAGCCGCGCCTCCCGATCCGGCTGGAACGAGGGGATGTCGATGGTTCCCACGGAGGCCTTCGCTCGTTCTTCCTTGTCGTAGAGCACCTTCGCGTCGTTGGTCTTCTTCAGGGTGAAGTGATAGCGGATCTCGACTTCCGTGGAGAAACCAGGCTCGTCTCGCCCAGTATTCGGGTTGAACACGGGTCGCCCCCCGGGCACGCGCCGCTCGCGCCAGCGCTCGATCAGAACGATCGCCTCGATCGATGCCGGAGCGGAATCCTCTCCGACCTCGACAAGCTCGAGTGCGCACTTCGGCCGAGCGAGTCGAACCTGTATCGCACGTTCGATCTCATCGCGTTCGAGTTCGGCAACGCGTCGCTCCGCTCGAACCGAGAGGGCGACGCGCGTTGCCTCGGGGGTGCCGGCGGTCGCCGCGAACGAGCATCCGGCAATCGCCGCGAGGACCGCGGCAACCCTCGAAATCACTGGCCGCGGTAGATGACGCGTACCATCCCGAGCGAGAGGGTGTCGCCATCGGAAATCGGAGCCCCGCGTCCCGCCAGGAGCTTGACCCCGTTGACGAAAGTGCCGTTGAGCGCGCCGACTTCTTCGGACAAATACCAGACGCCCTTGCGCTTCGTGAGCCGCGCGTGACGCCGCGAGACGGATCGCTTGACGTCCAGCTCCGAGAGATCGATCTCGGGCTGGATCTCGGTGACCGGATCGTAGCGGCCGATCAGTATCTCGTCTCCCATGAGCGAGAAGCGAACGCTACCGTCTTCGGCCTCGAGTCTTGGTCCTTGGACCGCCGGTTTCGCGGCCGGGGTGGCGGCCTGTGATTGGACGGGCTCTCCGCCGGCCGGCTTCGGTTCGGGCGGGTGTGCGGCGCTCGCGGACGTCCCGAGGCGCGCCTCCATGCGCTCGATTCGCTGCGAGAGCTTTCTCAGCAAGCGCACGGCAATCTCGGGATTCGCCGAGAGCATCCGCTGGAGCGTTGCCGCGCTGATTTCGACGATCTCGCACGCGGAGACGGCTTCCGCATCGAATCGATACGGCTGGCCCTCGAGGATGGCCGCTTCGCCGAAAAAATCGCCTTTCTCGAGCAACGCGACTTCGACGCGCGGGCTCTCCGCGCCGTCTCCCGGCTTGAGCAGGCGCACCGATCCAGCCTGCACGACGAACATGCAGCCGCCGCTCTCTCCGGCTACGACGATGCGCTCGCCGGCTCGATAAGGGACGGTGAGGGCTTTGAGGGAGGGGCTTGCCATCGAAGGGATAATGAGCGGCGCCGGGGCGCGGGTCAACGGGGAGTTTCGCGCTCGCGTCTTTCGCGATCGGCGAGCCGCATCAGCGCGGCGGCGGCGTCGAATCGCACTTCTTGCGACGGATCGTCCGCTCCGATCGCGGCCAGAATGTCTTTGATTCCCGGCACGGAGGATCGACCCAGCCAGCGGACCGCAGCCCTGCGCACGGCAACGCTTGGGTCGGTTCGTGCCAGCCGGATGAGCGTCTCGCGCGCCTCCCGCAGAGGTTCATCGGTTTCGACGCCGGCCGTGGAGTCGAAGCGAGGCTCGGGTTCGAAGCGGCCGCGAGCCAGCGAGACGCCGAGCGCCTCCGCCACCGCGACGCGCCGGTTCGGCGCGACGTCGCGAGCGCGGGAGAGCAACGTCGGCACCCATTCGCGATCGGCGTAGGCAAAGCGCGCCGCCTGGTCCAGAGCGACATCAACGAGGAGCGGGTTTCGCCCCTTTGCCCAAGAGAGAAGCTCCGCCAAGCTCTCCTCGTGGTCCGGTCGATCCTGGAACGAGACGATCGCGAGGACCGCTTGCAGCAGCGCATCCCGTCCTTCGATGGGGATCGGAATGCGAGAGCCGAAGCCCTCCGCCGGCATGAAGAGGTCGGGGGCCGGCTGCTCGTCCTCGGAATCGACCCACGGTCGCAGGACGAAGATCGCCTCCTCGCCTTCGATCGGATCGAAAGGAGGGGTGTCGAGCGGTCTCTCGAGATTCGCGCCGCGAAAAGCAAGGCGGATCGTTTTCGGGACGTCGTTGCCGCGGAGGACCTCGAGGACCTCGAGCGTCGCCTTGACGGAGACCCGGACGACACGCGCGTGAATGACCACCGGTCCCGCGACGAGGCGAGACGCCAGATCCGCTCCCTCCTGGGCGCGAGCGGGATCGGCTTCTTCGTCGGCGAGAGCGGGAGATGGCGCGAGAAATGTGAGCGCAACGAGGACGACGATGCCGGCGAACGAAATCAGCCGCGCGAGCGCAGCGGCAGGAGCGCGCCCACGAGCGTGAACCCTGCGACGAGGGCGATGGCGCTGCCTCGGGAGAGCGGGTCCGACGTTTCGAGCCATAGTGCCTCGGGGTTCGAAATGCGTTCCAGCCAATGAGGTGGATCGAGGAGCGCCAGAAGCACGAGGCCGGCGGTCACTCCGACCATCGCGCCGACCATCCCTCCGCCGAGAATAGCGGCGACTCGGCGAATGGGCGACAGGCGACGCGGGGCCTCGTCGCCGTCCAGCGCCCCCAGGCCTTCCGCGACAGAGCCGGCGGGCGTCATGGCGAGTTCTTCGACGAAGTCAGCACTCTCGTCGCGCGGGGCCGCGGCAGCGGAACTCGCCGGGCGGGCCGCGTTCTGCGAAGAGGCACTGTCTCGCGCACGGGGCGGCACCGAAGGAGCGCGCGTCAACCCGTGGCCTATCGCGTCGCGCAGGACGGAGTCGAGATCTCCTGGCGACTCGATGGTTCGGGCGGTTCCGACGGCGAATGACTGTGTCCCTGGCGCGGTGGCGATGGGGTCGCGCACGGGTGCCGGGCTGGACTGCGCCCGCAGGGCGTCCGCGGCATCGACAAGGGAGGAGACTTCGTCGCCTGAGCCTGCCCTCACGCGAGCCGGGGCCGGGTACGTGCCCACGGGAGCGGAAACGAAGCGGCGGGCGCGCAGGATGGTGGCGCCAGCTCCCGTTTCGCGGTCCCGGGAGTTCACGGGGCCAGCTCCAACCGGACAGCGAGGCGGAAACGCCGAGTCTGCCCCTGAACGACGATTTCTACCGGGACGAGAATCTCGCACGGTTGACCCACGATCAGTCGCGTCGCCTCGACTTCGGCTTCGTTGAAGAGCGCGTCCGATGCCGCGACCTCGACGAGCGTCGCCACGGCGCTGGCCGCGACCTGCTCGGTGCCGGAACTCGCAGGCACCCGGCGGACGGTCTCCGCTTCGAGCATGGTCTGCAGGTCGTTTCGGTCGAGTTTCAACGTGGTGCCGGCGGGCTCCGTGTTGGGTACGCCGACGGCGGCCGAAGACGGCCCGATTCCGAGAACGTCCTCGTCCTCGAAGGTGCCCGCTCCGGGTCTGGGCATGCTCTGTGCGACCCCCAGGACGTCTCCCCACTCCTCGGACCTGTCAGGGCTCGGCGGCGAGGCGGGTCGCGGCGGAGACGCTGGAGCGCGTTGAGAGACCGCGGGGCTCGGGGGCCGGGCGATCCGGACTGGGGAGTCGGAGGGCGAGGAGAATGCGACCTCCGCCTTCGCGTCTTCGACGAGCGCCCCGAACGCGCTCTCGCCATCGCTCTTGGAACGGCCTGCGACCTGAGAGAGAACCGATGTCGGAATCGCATCGGGAACGCCAGGGATCTCAAGCTCTGGAGCGCTGACCCTCGCCGGCGTCGCGGGAACCGGAAGCGCGGTGATCTTGGTTGAAGCAACCTCGGAGATCGGCGCGGGAGCGACAACGGGGATCGGTGGAGCCGTCGGGATCGCAGGAACGAGTGGAGTCGCGGGTGCGGCCGTGGCCGGCTGTGGCGCCGGATTGGCGGTCCGCTTGCGGTCGGAACCGTAGCGATCGTTGAGGCTCAGGAGGACGAGCTTGGAGATGTGGCGGAGGGGCTCTTGGACGCCGACGCCCGTCGTCGCAATCGCCTCGTAGAAGGGAGCATTGAAGCGATTGAGCGCCTCGTTCAGCTTCTCGACGGGCATCGCATTCGGAAGGTCACGCTTGTTGTATTGAAGGACGATCGGGGTCGTCGCCGGATCCATTCCGTGAGCCTGGAGGTTGTCCTCGAGGTTGCGGAGCGAATCGAGGTTCGCCTCGAGCATGTTCTCTTGACTGTCCGCGACGAAGACGACGCCATCCGCCCCCTTGAGCACGAGGCGCCGCGTCTCGTTGTAGAAGACCTGGCCCGGGACCGTGTAGAGCTGGACCTTGGTCTTCATGCCCTGGATCTGTCCCAGGTCGATAGGCAGGAAGTCGAAAAAGAGCGTTCGATCGCTCTTCGTCGCCAACGAGAGCATCTTTCCACGGACGCCCTGCGGCATGTTGTCATAGATGAACTGCAGGTTGGTCGTCTTGCCACACAGACCGGGCCCGTAGTAGACGATCTTGGTCGTGAGCTCGCGGCTCGAGTAATTGAAAACGACCATCGTGCCTCTCCCCTCGGAATCCTCGAGGATTGAACCGTCACATCGTAGCGGAACCGCGGGGCAAACATAGGTCGGCGGCCGCCGGAATGTCAAAAAGCGCCGGGCAACCGCGCCAGAGAGTGGATGGCCGCGGCGGCCCCGTCAGCGCTTGCGGCGCGAGTCCTTGAAGAGCACCGAGACCGGGACTCGCTCCAGGCCGAACGCGGCCCGGATCCTGCCCTCGACGAAACGCCGGAACGACTCGGGGACGCGCTTCGGATCTCGGCAGAAAACGGCGAAAAGGGGCGGCAGGGTCCCGATCTGGGTGATGTAGAGCGCGCTCGGAGCGGAGCCGCCGTCGGCTTGCTGCTGCTCCACGCTCGCCCTCAGCACGCGATTCAGCTCCGCGGTGGGGATCTTGACGTTGGCTTCCGCGACGAGGTCCCTGGCGATGTCGAGCAGCTTGAAAACCCGCTGGCCATCGAGTGCCGAGATCGTGACTCGGGGAGCGCTGGGTGCGAACGCCAACTTGCGTTCCATGAGTCGGTCGAGTTCCTTCACCGCTTCCTCGGGACGCTCGACGAGATCCCACTTGTTGAGCGCGATGACGAACGGCCGTCTCGCGTCGATCACCTCCCCGACCACCGCCTGGTCCTGGCTCGTCACGCCGAGGACGGCATCCACGACCACGATCGCGACGTGAGCACGGGCGAGCCGGCGGCGCGTCATGAGGATTCCGATGGACTCGTCTCTGGTCTCGACGCGGGCGTTGCGGCGGATCCCCGCCGTGTCGACGAGAACGAAGCGCCGGCCGTCACGGATCAGCGGAACATCGATCGCGTCGCGTGTCGTCCCGGGCTGGGCGCTCACCGTGACGCGCTCGTTTCCGAGCAGCCGGTTCACGAGTGACGATTTGCCCACGTTTGGTCGCCCGACGATGGCGACGTGCACTTCGACTTCCGGGTCGGGGAGCGCCTCGAAGTCGAAATCGAGGAACGCCGCCTCGCCCGGATGGGCATCCGGGAGACGCGATTCGATGACCTCAAGCAGATGCTCGAGCCCCCGGCCATGCTCCGCCGAGACGCCGACCGGCTCTCCCAGGCCGAGGCGCCAGGCGTCGAGGGCCTGCGGCTCGTGTTCCGCGACGTCGACCTTGTTGGCGACGAGGACGACCGGCTTGCCGCCGGTCCGCAGCGATTCGGCGACCCGCTCGTCGAGCGGCGTGACTCCGCTCCGCGCGTCCGTGACAAAGACCACGACATCCGCGTCCTCGATCGCGACCATCGCTTGCCGAGTCACTTCGCGGAAAAGTTCCTCCTCGGCATCGGGAAGGATGCCCCCCGTATCCTCCAAACGGACGACTCTCGTATCGAGCCGGCAGACGCGCTCGAGGCGATCGCGCGTGACGCCCGGCCGGTCGAGGACGATCGCCTCGCGGCGTCCGAGAATGCGATTGAAGAGCGTGGACTTCCCGACGTTAGGCCGGCCGACGATCGCGACCTTCGGGAGTTTTCTCGCATCGCTTCGTGAATTCATCTGGTTGCCGATCCGCGGATGCCGCTCGGAAGACGGCCCGCATCATGAGCCAGAGTCAGGAGGTGTCAAGCGGAGGGTTCCGCGACGCCGCCCGGTAAGGTCTTTGGCTTCCTGGGCTTACCTTGACCGAGCCCAGCCTACCCACTAGTATTCCGCGGTCCCGCTCCTAGCTCGCGGGGGCCGGCAATCGGCGGAGAGCCCGGATGGTCAAAGCAGATCTCGTCAACAAAGTCGCGGACACCACGTCCATCCGCAAGGCGCAGGCGGTGAAAGCCGTCGACGCCCTCTTCGATTGTCTGCGAGACGCCATCGTCGAGGGTGAGCGGATCGAGTTCCGCGGATTCGGTGTCTTCCAGGTCAAGCCACGCAAGCGCGGCGTCGGTCGCAATCCCCGAACCGGCCACGTCGTCAAGATTCCGCCCGGACGTTCGGTGCGTTTCAAGCCGGGCAAGGATCTTCGCGATCTCGATCCGTGAACAGCGACTTCGAACGCGACTCGGTTCCTGAGAGACTCCCTCCCCTTGTCCCTCCGCGAGCGTCGGTGAGTCCTCCCAGAGGTAGCCGTCCGTCGCGCCGCTGGCTGGCGCCCGTGCTCTTCATTGCGACCTGCTGCTCGACGACGTTCTGCGGTGCATTTCTAGGACCCGCCAATCAACCGGCCTTCGAGTTCTTCGCGCGCTGGTTCGGTTCCGGTTTCTGGAGCAATCTCCTCGGCATTCTCGTGTCGGGCCTGCCCTACGCGACGACGGCCATGGCGTTCTTTCTCGCCCACGAGATGGGACACTACGTCGCGTGCCGAGTGCATCGCATCGAGGCTTCGCTACCGTATTTCATTCCGGCACCGACGCTCTTCGGCACCCTGGGCGCCGTGATTCGCATTCGGTCGCCCTTTCGAAGCCGGACGGCTCTCTTCGATGTCGGCATTGCCGGACCGCTTGCGGGGCTCGTCGTCGCTCTGCCGGCGGTCGTCTCGGGCATCCTCGCCGCCGAGGTCGTGGACTCGGGCGGGTCGGGACCCGGTCTCTACTTTGGCGACTCGCTCTTGACGGTGCTGCTCCAGCATTTTCTTCGCCCAGAAACGATCGGCCGCGAACTCCTTATCGGACCGGTCTACGTGGCGGGGTGGCTTGGTCTCCTGGCCACGGGCATGAATCTCTGCCCGGCGGGTCAACTCGATGGCGGGCACATCCTCTACGCACTCTCACCTCGCTGGCACGGTCCCATCTCCCTCGCGACGGGCATCTTCTTCGTCACGTTGGTCGTGATGCGCTTCGTTCTCTACCGGGAATGGTCCGCGTGGATCGTCTGGGCACTCATCGTTCTGCTGCTATGCCGGCGACATCCTCCGGTAGGCCGAGCCGAGCAATCACTCGATCCCCTGCGAATGGCGCTCGCGATCGTCGCGTTCGCGTTCTTCGTCCTCGTCTTCATGCCGAACCCGCTGCAGCAGATTCTGCCGTGAGTTCTGCGCGGATGGGTTTTCGACGGGCTCGATGAGCGCGCCGCACGTGCGCGGAATCCAGCGCAGCGTTCCTGCGCTCGCGGTCGTCAAGACTATGGCTCCCTGTCGCTGCAGGCGCCGCACAGTCTGAGGGTGAGGATGCCCGTAAGCGTTGTCGCGTCCGCATGACGCCACGGCGAGCGCCGGATCGAGTCGTGCTAGCAGTTCGGCGCTGGTGGACTCGCGGGCTCCGTGATGGCCGGGTACGAGCAGGTCGACCTGTGGAGGATCGTAGCGCTCGAGAAGGCGCCTCTCCTCGCGGATGCCCGAGTCTCCCGGCAGCCACGCGTAGCGCGCCGATACCGCGACCGAGAGCACGATGGATCCTCCGTTGCCAGGGTCTCGTGAGCCTGGTTCCGGCGCCCAAGTGAAGACCTCGAAGCGGCCGATCGAGAACGCATCGCCGCTGGCGATCACGTGGATCGGAATGCCGCGCTTCGCTGCGGCGCGAAGCGTGTCCCGAGCTTGAGGATCGTCGACGACGGCGCCGGTCACGACGAGGCGTTGCGGAGGACAGGCCGAGACGATGTCGCGGGCGCCGCCGGAGTGGTCGCGGTCCCAGTGCGTGATCACGAGCGCATCGAGTTCGGCGATGCGCTCGGAGCGCAGGTGAGCCAAGAGGGCCCGGGAACCGTCCGCGGGCCGATCGTCGCCGGCATCGACGAGAGCCGCGCGCGATCCGTCGCGGATGAGCAGAGCCTGCCCTTGGCCGACATCGACGATGTCCACGGCGAGGAGCTGCGCGGGCGAGACGGGTCTGACGCTCCAGATCCAGAGCAGGGCGGCGACGATCGCCGCTGGCCGGCACCAGCGCTTCCGTCCGGCGAGAGAGACCCCGAGCGCGACGAGGAGCGCCACGCCCCAGACGCCGTTCGTGGGTGATGCGAGGAGTCCCGACCCCTTCCAGAGCGCAATGTTCTGTGCCAAACGGAGCCCGATGGCGGACGTCTCGGCAGCGAGATAGGCCGCGAGGCGACAAACGAGATCCTCGCGTGGCCAGAGCACGGCGATCCACGAGGAGAAGAGCGAGACCGTCAGGAAAGGGCCGGCCGTCCAGGTCGCGATGGGTCCCCACGGTGCCGCCCGATCCCAAAGCCAGACGATCACCGGCCACGTTGCGAGCCAAGGCGCCACGGCGGCGCGGAGCCAGCGCAGCGGTTCGGGGCTGGCTAGCGCGAGGGTCAGCGCGCAGGTCGCCAGGACCGTGAGAACGAAAGAGACATCGGTGGCGAGGGTTGGATCGCCGGCGAGGATGAGTATCGTCGCGGCACTCAGAGCCGAGCTCGCCGGAAGTCCGCGTCCGAGAGCTCCCGCGAGCCGAGCCAGTCCCAGGCTCGTCGATGCGCGCATGACCGGCGAGTCGGTCGGGAGAAACACGAGGACCGTGATCGCGGCCAGCGCCTCTCCGCAGCGGCGCCAGGGATGTCGGCTACCCAGTCCTGGGGTCGCGAGCCTTCCGGCGACGAGGGCGATCATCGCGACCTGCAGACCGGAGACCACGGCGAGGTGGTAGATGCCGGACTCCCGGAGCACGCGCTTCGTCTCGTCGTCGAGCCGCGAGCGGTCTCCAGACGTCATGGCGATCGCGAGTGCCGCGGCTTCTCGAGGCGAGGCGTCGAGCCTCTCGCGCGTGCGGGATGCGAACCAGAGGCGCGCACGCGCCGCGAGAAGCGCAGGAGAGACGAGGCGCGGTGCGCTCTCGATCACCTCGATCGTCGCTGCCGCGGGAGTTTGCAGCGACCGGCCCGCAACACTCGTGAAGAGGCGTACGCGCGCGCCCGGGACCGCCCCGTCGGGAAGCGCATCCAGCCGGAGATCCCCTCGCGGCCGGACGAAGATGGGCTGCTCGACGCCGGCGATCGTCAGCTTCGGGCCAAGCCGGGTCGCTTCGATGCTGCGGAGTTCGCCAGCGATCCAGCCAGCCGGTAAGTGTCGGAGATCGTGCGGTGCGATCGAACTTGCCGCCGATGCGCCGCAGAGGAGGATCGCCAGCAGGCTCATCGTCACTGGTGCGAGGCCTCGCGACGCAAGAACGAGAGCTAGTGTCGCGCCAACAGCCAGGAGAACGGTGGCGGAAGCGACGAGCGCCGCTCCAGTGGCGGTTCCGCTCCAGAACGCGGCCGCCGCGGCCAGCGCGAGTCTTTCGGATCGCCTCATGCACTCAGGTTGATCGCTGGAGCCGTCGCAAGCTCGACTCGAGTTCGATCACCGTCCCAAGCGCGGGAGAGACCTCGCTTGCGTCAGCGCGAGAGAGCCAGAAGTGTGAGATCGGGGAGGTCGAATCGCTCGCGAGTCCTCCGCGCCAGAGCGCGTTCGAAGGCCTGCGCTCGCGTCGCTTCCGTCATGTCCGCGGCCCACGGCAAGAGATCCTGCCGGGCGCGCTCCCTCAACGCGCTCTTCTCGTCGTCTGCCAACGACTGGAGACAGGCCTCGAGAAGCGCCGCGTCGATCTCCGAGACTCTGATGCTGATCACTTCTTGAGCGTTCAGCGAGGAGAGTTGTTGCAGGGTCGCCCGCCGGACGGACTCGGGGGCCCGCGACCTTTCGAGCGCTTGCCGGGCGGCCTCGAGGAGTTCGACCGAGGGGGGAGATTGCTCCCGGGGAGCGTCGGTTTCGACGCGCCCGTCTTTCCAGGAGCGCCAGGAGTCGGTCACGGCGTTGCGGCAATAACGCAAGGAGCGAGGACCCGGGCGCTGATCGTCGCGAGCCCGCTTGAAGAGATCATCGAGCACGCTCTCGACGAGCCAGAGCGGGATTCCGAGCTCGTGCCATTCGAGAGCGACTCGAAAGT
>CAZPJJ010000100.1:0-11331 GCA_964586535.1 uncultured Acidobacteriota bacterium
AGATGATGCCGCGCTGGGCTTTCTCGACGTCGTTGCCCGCCGCCTGCAACAGCTTGAGCAGGATGTTCTCGACGTCCTCGCCGACGTAGCCCGCCTCGGTGAGCGTCGTCGCATCGACGATCGCGAAGGGCACCGAGAGCATGCGCGCGAGCGTCTGCGCGAGCAGCGTCTTGCCGGTGCCGGTGGGGCCGACGAGCAGGATGTTGGACTTCTGCAGCTCGACATCGTCGCGGCGCCGCGCGTGCTCGATGCGGCGGTAGTGGTTGTAGACCGCCACGGCGAGCTTCTTCTTGGCGAGATCCTGGCCGATCACGTACTGGTCGAGGAAGGTCTTGATCTCGGCCGGCTTCGGCAGCTTGTTGTCGAGAGTCGGGTTCTCTTCGGGATCCCGTTCCTCGGCGAGGATGTCGAGGCAGATGTCGACGCACTCGTCGCAGATGTAGACGTTGGGGCCCGCGATGAGCTTCCGGACGTCTTTCTGGCTCTTCGTGCAGAACGAACAGCGCAGTTCGCCGTCGTCCTTGCCTCCGCCCTTCTTTTTGACAGCCATCGTTGATTTCTCCTCGCTCAGCTTCGGGCGGAAGTCTTGCGCGGTTCGATGACCTGGTCGATCAGGCCGTAGTTCTTCGCTTCCAGGGCGGTCATGAAGTGATCGCGGTCGCTGTCGCGTGCGATCTCGTCGATCGGGCGGCGCGTGTGGTGCGAGAGGATCTCGTTCATGCGTTCTTTGATGCGCTGGATCTCGCGCGCCTGGATCTGGATGTCGGTGGCTTGGCCCTGCGCACCGCCCAACGGCTGGTGGATCATGATCCGCGCGTTGGGCAGCGCGCCGCGCTTGCCGGCCGTGCCGGCCGCGAGCAGGACCGCGCCCATCGATGCCGCCTGGCCGATGCAGAGCGTCGACACGTCGGGCTTGATGAACTGGATCGTGTCGTAGATCGCGAGCCCGGCGGTGACGACGCCGCCCGGGCTATTGATGTAGAGGTAGATGTCGCGGTCGGGATCCTCGGATTCGAGGAAGAGCAACTGCGCGACGACGAGATTGGCAAGGTCGTCGTTGATGCCGCCGCCGATCACGCGCGTGTCGACGAGAAAGACGATGTGATCGCGGAGCAGGCGCGTGAAGATGTCGTAGATGCGCTCGCCGCGCGGACCTTGCTCGAAAATGTGAACCATGCGGGTCTTCCCTTCTGTTGAAGTGCAGGGGCTCAGGCAATATGAGCCCGGCCGTAAAGCCAGTCAACGCACTTGGATCGCAGCAACTGCCGTCTCAGGCCCGGCATGCCGTTGTTCGACACGAGCTTGGCCCGCACCTCGTGCGGCTTAGTGTCGTTTTCTTCGGCGATCACGGCGATCGCGGCGTCCACCTCTTCGGCCGTGACGTCGAGGCTCTCCTTGGCGGCGATGCGGTCGAGCAGCATGGCCTCGCGAACGGCACCGCGCGCGCGCTCGCGTTCCTCGGTGATGACGCGGTCCCAGTCGACCTGGATCTTGTCGGGATCGATGCCCTGCGCGGCGAAGCGCTGCCCGAGCGCCTCGAGGCGGCGCTGCAGCTCGCTTTCGACGAGCGAGCGCGGCACCTCGAAGGGGTTCTGCTCGAGGATGTGCTCCATCATGGCGCGGCGCGCGGCGCGCTCGGCTTCGTGCTCTTTGCGGTGCGCGAGGAAGCTCTGCACGCGCTCGCGGAGCTCCGCGACCGTTTCGACGCCCGCCACTTCTTGGGCGATGGCGTCGTCGAGTTCGGGAAGCGCGACCTCGTGGAGGTCCTTGACCGTGCCACGGAAGGTCATCGTCTTGCCGCGCAGCTCTTCGGCGGCGTACTCGGCCGGGTAGGTGACATCGAACGAGAAGGTCTGCCCCGGTTCGAGGCCGACCAGTCCGCGCTCGAACTCGGGCAGGTTGCCCTTCGCGCCCAGGCGCACCGTGCGCTCTTCACGCGGGATCGTATGCGAACCGTCGCGCTCGACGGCCTCGATGTCGACGCTGACGAGGTCGCCGTCCTTCGAGGCGCGCCCCGAGACGTGCTCGACCTTCGCGCGCGATTCGCGCAGCGTCTGCAACTCGCGGTCGACTTCTTCGCCGGCGACTTCGACGGCGGGGCGCGTCACGGGGACCTGCTCGTAGCCTTTCGGCTCGAAGTCCTCGAGGACCTCGATCGCGAGCGCGAAGTTGTAGGGCTGGCCCTCTTTCGCCGGCGGCAGTTCCTCTTGGCCCTCGTCGAGATCGAGAAAGATGCCCCCCGGGATGGGCTTCAGGCCGTGCTCTTTGACGGCGCCGTCGCCGAAGGTGCGCACGATCTCGTCAGTGGCCTCGCGGTCCAATTGACCCGCCAGTTTGCCGCGGACGAGTTCGAGGGGAGCCTTACCGGGACGGAAGCCCGGCAACGCGACCCGCTTGCGCTGCTCCCGAACGAGCTTGTCGAAGATGCCGTCGACGTCCGAAGCGGGGACTTCGACCCGCACTTTCTTCAGGACCGAGGAGACGTTTTCGAGCTCGGTTTTCATCGCATCCTTCCCGCGCCGTGCGCGGCGTTCGACGAGTTGCGAAAGCATGGTAGCGCGAATCCGCGCAACGCTCCCGTCGCGCTCCCGGGCGCCCGCGGCGGCTCTCTCGCCAGTGGAAGGAGATCGCTCGGGAACGGGCGGCGTGGTGCGAAAGGGGGGACTCGAACCCCCACGGCCTCTCGGCCACAAGATCCTAAATCTTGCGCGTCTGCCTGTTCCGCCACTTTCGCGAAGGGCCCACGGCCGGGAGGGCCCGATCGGCGCCGCGCGCCCATTCTCGCGCAGAACGACCATCACTCGAGAGGCTTTCACCGGATTCGAGGATGGTGAGCCGCCTAGGACTTGAACCTAGAACCCGCAGATTAAGAGTCTGCTGCTCTACCAGTTGAGCTAGCGGCCCACGAAGCTGAGAAGTGAACGCCGGTCGAACGGCGAAGTGGGGATTATACCGAGGCACTCGGACTCGGCAAGCCTCGGGGACCCTCCATTACAATCTCCGCGATGCAAAACCCGAACTCGGAGATCCGCTTGGCCGAGGACGCCTTCGTCGGCGCGCTCGACGTGCGCCTCGATCTGCCCCTGGCCGGCCCAGGATCGCGCGGACTCGCGGCACTCCTCGACTCGCTCGTGCTCTTCGTCATCTATGCATTCCTGGGCATCGCACAGGCCCTGGCCATCGACTTCCTCCCCGAGCTCAGCGGCGGCTTCGTGCTCGCGCTGATCGTCATGCTCGCGTTCCTGGTGCAGTTCGTCTACTTCGTGGCCTTCGAGCTTGCAGCCGACGGCCAGACGCCCGGGAAGCGCGCGCTCGGACTCCGGGTCGTGCAGGACGACGGCTCGTCGGTGACGCCCTTGGGGTCGCTCGTGCGCACGCTCTTGCGCCCCGTGGATTTCTTTCCGGGAGGCTACGGCTGCGGGCTCATTGCGGTCCTCGCGACGGCCAAGAGCCAGCGCCTCGGCGATCTCGCCGGCGGAACCGTCGTGGTGCGCGAAGCGGGCGGCAGCGTGCGCAATCTGCCGCTCGCGGAGCGCATCCCGCCCGGACTTCCCGCCGCGGACGTCGCGTTGCTCGAAGCCTACCTGCGCGCGGCGAAGTGGCTCGCTCCCTCGCGGCGCGCGGCGATCGCCGCCGGCATGCGCGCGTGGCTCGAGCGCGTCGATCCCAAGGCCGCCGCGACGTTGCCTCTGACGGACGATCCCGAGATGACGCTCGCCGCGTGGCTCGCGCCTCCCGCCCCGCCCCAGGCCTGAGCGATGGACTACGCCACCTTCGTCGCGCGGCGATCGGCCGAGTGGCAGGAGCTCGAATCGCTCCTGCGGCGCACGGGCGCGCGCGGCTTGCGACGCCTCGCGTACGACGACCTCGAGCGGCTGGCGGCGCTCCATCGCCGTGCGGCCTCCGATTTCGCCCTCGCGCGCGAGCGCTTCCCGCGCACCGAGATCGAGGGCCGCCTGCGGCAGCTCGTCTTCGCCGGGCATCGCGCGCTCTCCTCCTCGCACGAGCCGCTCCTGCTGCGCATCGTGCGCTTCTACCGCCACGGCTTCCCGCGGATCTTCCGCGAGCGGCTCCCGACGATCGCGTTCACCTGCGCGGTCTTTCTCGCAGCCACGCTCGCGGGTTACGCAATCACTGCGGTCCAACCCGGGTTGGTGGGGCTCTTCCTCGGGCCGAACGCGATCGAGGGCGTTCGCAACGGCGAGATCTGGACGGACAGCGTCTCGCAGGCCGCGCCCCCCTCGGTGCTCTCGAGCCAGATCGCGACCAACAACGCGGGCGTCGCACTCATGGCCTGGGCGGGCGGCGCGCTCCTCGGCGCGCTCACGGCCTATGTGATCGTCCTCAACGGCATCATGTTCGGCTCGGTGGTTGCCTTGACCGTCAACTACGGGCTCTTCGACCGCCTGCTGGCGTTCGTCTCGGCGCACGGTCCTCTCGAGCTCTTCCTGATCACCGTCGCCGCCGCCGCCGGCTTCGAGCTGACGCGCGGCCAACTCGCCTTCGACCCGCGCCCGCGGCGCGTCGCTTTCCGCGAGGCGGGACGACGGTCGGTGCGCCTCATGCTCGGCATCCTGCCCTGGTTCTTCGTCCTGGGGCTCATCGAGGGCTTCGTGTCGCCGCAGATGGACCTGCCCACCTCCGCGAAAGTCGTGTTGGGCATCCTCGTTCTCGCGACGTTCCTCGCCTACGCGCTCGGCGCGTTCTCCCGGCGCCCTGCGCCCGAGGCCTCGTGATGCGCGGGATCGAGTCGCTCACCTTCCTCGACCTCGTCGACCTGCCGGTGCGAATCATGCGGGCGCGCTTCGGGCCGCTCTACCGCGTCGCGCTCTACGGCACGGCGCTCGCTACCCTGCCCTCGCTCGTCGTGCTCTTTCTCACCTTCGACTCGATGCTCGCTCCCTCGCCGATGGACCCTTTCCTGCAGCTTGCGGGAACGGCGGGCACCTTCGCCCTCGGGTTCATCGGCCAGATCGCGCTCTTCCACGCGGTCGGCGAGGTCCTCGCCGGACGCGAGCCCAGCCTCGGCGCGGCGTTCCGGCTCGGCCTCTCGCCGGGACCCTATTTCTCCTGCGTCCTGCAGATGCTGGCGATCCTCGTCGGTCTGCTCTTCTGTTGCTTTCCCGGCGTCGTGGGGATGATCGCCTTCGCGCTGGTCCCCGCCGCGATCGTCGAGGAGCGCGCGCGCTTCTTCGACGCGCTCGTCCGCTCGTGGAATCTCGTCTTCCACCGCGCGCCCGATCCGCTCGCCGGCGGCGCCCCGATGTGGCTGCGCGTCGCCGGCGTGTTCCTCGTCTCGATGCTCATCGCATGGTCGCTGAACATGCTCGGCGCGATCCTGCCCGCGACGATCAGCGTCATCCTCGTCCTCCGCGGAGCCGCGAGCGGCGAGGTCGCTGATGGGGGCATCGTCGCGGCGTTCGGCTGGATGCAGATCGGGGTCGCGATCGTCGGCGTGTTCATCACGAGTCTCGCGCAGCTCTACACGACCTCCGCGCTCGCGCTGCTCTTCCGCCATGCGCGCGAGACGCGCGAAGGCCTGGCGCTCGAAGCGCGGGTGAAAGCCCGCGTCGCGGAACTCACCCCGTGAGCCGCGCCTGCGCGCTCGGCCTGACCGTCGCGCTCGCGCTCGCGCTCGCGATGATCGCCGCCGGCGCCGGCGCTTCCGCCGCGTCCCACGCCCGCGAGGAGCCGCCGGTCCCGGATCGCGCTCTCTTCGAGGAGATCGTGCGCGCCGAGGGGATCCAGACCGAGCACGAGGTGCGGATGAGCGAGTACGTCGCGCACCTGCTCGCGGCCCTGCAGGAGTTCCTCAGCCGCGAGATCGGCGGCGCGACGTGGCTCGGCCCGGTCGCCCGCGTGATCCTCTGGACGCTGCTCATCGCACTCTCCGCGCTCGCGATCTACTTGGTCGCGCGGCTCGTGCGATCGTGGCGCGCCGCGCCGGGCGCGGCGGCCCCCGTCCAGCGCGTCGCCGCCCTTCCCGAGTCCATCGATCTCGACGCGCGGATCGAAGCCGAACTCGCGCGGGGCGACGCGCGCGCGGCGCTGCGCACGCTCTGGGCTTGGCTGCGGCGCGGGCTGCGGGATGCGCTGCAGGCGGACCTTCCCGAGGGCTGCACCAACCGCGAGCTCGTCTCGAAGACCCGCGCCCGGAATCCAGCCTGGCCGGGACTTGGCCCCCTGGGCGCGATCGCCCGCGATTCCGACCGGCTCATGTACGCGGGCGAGAAGCCCGACGTCGAGACCGTGCGGTCGCTCGTCGCCACGGCGCGGGGGCTCTTCGCATGAAGCGCTCGAATCTCGTCGTGCTCGCGATCGTCGTCGCGCTCCTCGCCGCGGGCGTCGTCCTCGGTTCGAGAGGCCAGGCGACGCCCTCGGTGGCCAACGCGCGCGAGATGGGCCTGCGCGCGCTCTACCTCTACCTCGAGGGACGGGGTCACGACGTCGCGCTCTGGCGGCGTCCGCCCGGCGACCTCGCCGGCTCCGGAGTCGAGACGCTCGTCATCGCCGCACCCTTCGTCCGGGGCATGCCCGCCGAAGAGGAGAGCAAGCTCGCGGACTGGGTCGGCACCGGTGGCCGTCTCGTCCTGCTCGCGCCCGAGCGGCCGCCCGACGCCGCGCTCGCGGGCCTGCTCTTCGCGCTCGACCTCTTCCCGGAGCGCTCGCCCGACAAGGCGCCGCTCGGCTACGACGCGTGGCGCCGCTTCCGCACCGAGGCCGTACCGCTGCACGCTGCACCAGGCGCCGGGCCGCGCGCGCCCGACGTGATCCTCGTGCGCCGCGCCGTCGCCGAGATCTCCGCGATCGGACGACCGCGGCCGCTCTACGTCGACGAGCGCGATGCTCCGATGGTGTTCGCGATCGGGCGCGGCCAGGGCGAGATCGTCGTCGTCAACAACGGGACGCTCGCCTCGAACGGTCTCGTCGGCCGCGGCGCGAATCTCGCTTTCCTCGAGTGGCTGCTCTTCGCCCGCGACGGCGCCTCCGCCGCGGTGCACTTCGACGAGTGGCGCCATGGCCAGACCGACGCCGACCTCGCGCCGCCATCGACACACGGCGCGTTCGAGATCCTCTTCGCCCATGCGGTGTTGATCTACGTGCTCGCGCTCGTCATGCTCGGCCGTCGCTTCGGCCGGCCCCTCGCCGACGAACCACCTCCGCGCGGCTCCGCCGAACGCGACGTACGGGCCCTGGCCCACTGGCACCGCCGGGCGAAGCACGCGACCGAGGTCGGCGCGCACCTGCTCGCGGCCGCCCGGCGCGTGGCGCGGCGGCGCGGCGGCGCCCTGGCGCTTCCCGAGACGTTCTCGGGAGACGAACGCGACCTGCTGGCCCTGGCGCGACGCGTGGGCGCGCTCCAACGCGACGGAAAACTCTGAGAGAGCGGAGGACCCGATGGAACGAGAGCCGGAGAACGAGCGTGATCGCGAGGCGGCGCGCGTCCGCGTCCACGAGGCGGCGAACGCCGTGCGCGCGGCGCTCGAGACGGTCGTCGTCGGCCAGAGCCGCGCGATCGACGAGGTGCTGACGGCCCTCCTCGCCGGCGGCCACGTGCTGCTCGAGGGCGTCCCCGGCGTCGCCAAGACGCTGCTCGCGCGCACGCTCGCCGACGCGCTGGGGCTCGAGTTCCGGCGCGTGCAGTTCACGCCCGACCTCATGCCCGCGGACGTGACCGGCACGAACGTCTTCGATTTCCACCGCGGCGAGTTCCACCTGCAGCGCGGACCGATCTTCACGCAGGTGCTCCTCGCCGACGAAATCAACCGCACTCCGCCCAAGACGCAGTCGGCGCTCCTCGAGGCGATGGCGGAGCGCCAGGTGACGATCGACGGCGTCTCGCACGCGCTCGTCGATCCGTTCTTCGTCATCGCCACGCAGAACCCGCTCGAGCACGAGGGCACCTATCCGCTCCCCGAGGCGCAGCTCGACCGCTTCTTGATGAAGGTCTTCATCGGCTATCCCGCCGCCGCCGAGGAGACCACGGTCTACCGCCACTTCCTCGACGGCTCGCTCGACCTGGGCGCGCCGACCAGACGCGTCGCCCCCGTGCTCGACCGCGATGCGCTGCCCGCGCTGCGCCGCGCGCTCGGCGAGATCCACGTCGAGGACAAGATCCTCGGCTACGTGCGCGCGCTCGCGGCGGCGACGCGCGAGTCGCCGCGTCTCGCCTGCGGAGCGAGCCCACGCGCCGGCATGGCGCTGCTCGCCTGCGCGCGCGCCGCGGCCGCGCTGGACGGCCGCACCTTCGTGATCCCCGACGACGTCAAGCGGCTCGCGCCGCCGGTGCTCCGCCACCGGCTCGTCCCCACCGCCGAGGCCGAGCTCGAAGGCCGCGGCGCCGACGACGTGCTCGGCGAGATCTTGGGCGAACTCGAGGTTCCGCGGTGATCCCGACGCGCTTCGCGCTCACCCTGCTGCTCGCGCTGGTCGTGCTGCCGATCCTCGGCTTCGTCGACCCGCGTTTCGCGTGGTGGGGACTCGGCGCGGACGCGCTCTTGCTCGCGCTCATCGTCTGGGACGGCACACTCGCGCGCCGCACCCCGCTTGCAATCGAGCGCTCTCTTCCCTCGCCCTGCCACCAAGGGGAGCCCGTCACGCTCACGCTCTCGGTGGCGAATCCCGGCACGCGCCGCGTGCTGCTCGCGGTGCGCGAGACGCTCGCGCCGGAGCTACTCGGCGAGCCGAAGGACATCGCGCTCGACGTCCCGCCGCGCTCATCCGTGCGGCACGAACTCACGCTCGAGCCGCGCCGCCGCGGCACGGCCGCGCTCGCGCCGCTCGCCGTGCGCGTGAGGGGGCCGCTCGGCCTCGCCTGGGCACCCCGCGAGGCCGCGCTCGACCAGACCGTCCGCATCTTCCCCCGCAAGCACCTCGAGGGCCGCAGCGCGCTCCTCGTCCGGCTCGCGCAGGAGCGCCGCCTCGGCACGACCCCTCGTATGGCGCGCGGCATCAGCCACGAACTCTACGGCCTGCGCGAGTACCACCCCGGCGACGAATACCGGCTCATCCACTGGAAGGCCGCCGCGCGCTTCCGCCGCCCCGTGACGCGCGAGACGCGCTGGGAGCAGCATCAGCGGCTCGTGATCCTCGTCGACTGCGGGCGCCCGATGGCCTCGCTCTCGGGCACGATGACCAAGCTCGATCACACACTCGCCGCGACGATCGCGCTCCTGCGCGTCGCGCTCGCGCAGGAGGACGAGGCCCTGCTCGTGCTCTTCGGCAAGGAGATCCGCCGCGTCGTCCACGTCTCGCGCCGCACGCGGTCGTTCGTGCCGATCTTCGAGGCGATCTACGACGAGCACGCGACGCTCGACGAGCCCGACTACGGCGCGGCCATCGCCTGGTGCGCGCAGCAGGCGCCGCGGCGCTCGCTCTTCATGCTCTGCACTTCGGTGCTCGACCTCCTCGCCGCCGACCAGCTCGCGCAGGCGCTTGTCGGCGTCGCCGCGCGCCACCACACGCTCCTCGTCAATCTCGAGGATCCCGGCCTCGCGGGCCTCGCCCTGAGCATGCCCGAGACCGCCCCGGACGCCTTCGCGAAAGCCGGCGCCCTCGCGCTCGTCGCCGCCAATCGCGAGCTCGCGACGCGCCTCGCACACCGCGGCGTGGGGACGCTCTCGGTGCCGGCCTCGCAGCTCACGGTGGGCATCATCGAGCGCTATCTCGACTTCAAGGCCCAGCGCCGCGCGGGATGACCTGCCGGCGGGCACGAAAGGACTCGCGATGATCGCTCCACGGCCGCGCCGCTCCGTTCTCTACCTCCCCGCGACGAACGAGCGCGCGTGGGCGCGTGTCCGGGAGCTGCGCGCGGACGTGCTGCTCTTCGACCTCGAAGACGGCGTCGACGTGGCGCGCAAGGCCGACGCGCGCTCCCTCCTCGCGCGAGAGTTCTCGCGGGGCGGATTCGAGCCGCGCGAGACGATCGTGCGCGTCAACGGCCTCGGCACACCGTGGTTCGAGGACGACATCGCGCTCGTCGCGGGGCTCCCCTGCGACGGTGTCTGCCTGCCCAAGGTCGATTCGCCCGCCGAGGTGACGGCCGCGGCCGCAGCGCTCGCGCGCGCGGGCGCCCCGGACGAGCGCGCGCTCTGGCTGATGATCGAGACGCCGCGGGGCGTGCTCGACGCGGCCGCGATCGCCGCCGCGAGCCCACGCAACCGCGCGCTCGTCGCCGGTACCTCCGATCTCTCCAAAGAACTGCGCGTTCGGCCTGGCGCCGGGCGCGAGGAACTCGCCGTCGCCCTGCAGACGATCGTTCTCGCCGCGCGCGCGCACGGCCTCGCGGCACTCGACGGCGTGCACCTCGCGATCGACGACCACGACGGGCTCGTGCGCCAATGCGGCGACGGACGGCGCCTGGGCTTCGACGGCAAGACGCTCATCCACCCCCGTCAGATCGCAACGGCGAACCGCGCCTTCGCGCCGGCCGAGGACGAGATCGCCTGGGCCGAGCGCGTCGTCGCCGCGCACGAGAAGGCGCGCGCCCTCGGCCAGGGCGTGGCCGTCCTCGAAGGGAAGCTCATCGAAGCGCTCCACGTCGATGACGCCCGCCGAACGCTCGCGCTCGCCGCCCTCTGCCGCGCTCTCGATTCCTGACCGGCGCCTTCTACGTGAATAGATTCTTGCGCGCCGCTTCCGAGATCGCGACGATCGCCGGGTGCTTGATGCGCCGCTCGGCGGTGATCGCGAAGTAGCGCTCTTTCACGTCGTCCGTGCTGCCGATCGGCTTCACCTTGAAGTGCGATTTCACTTCTTCTTCGATCACGCGCGGCGCGCAGAAGATCCCGACGCCGGCCTCGCCGAAGGCCTTGAGCAGCGCGCTGTCGTCGAACTCGCCGACGACCTGCGGCCTGATGCCGTTGGCGTCGAACCAATGATCGATCGCGGGCCTGACCGAGGTCGTCCCCGAGGGCAGGAGGAACGGCATGCCATCCAAGGAGCCCGGGAATCCGCGCTGAACCTTCTTCGCCATCTCGGGCGCTGCGAAGAAAGTGATCCCGCATTCGCCAAGCAGATGGTTGTAGGCCTTGACGCGCGCGCGCCCGCCGATCGGCGCGTCCGTGATCACGAGGTCGATCTCGTAGAGCGAGAGCGATGCGAGCAGCCGCTCGGGCTTGTCCTCGATGCAATGGAAATGGATCGGTTCCTCGATCCTGAGCGCGGGCTCGAGGAGCCGGTAGGCGATGAGCTTGGGCACGACGTCGTCGATGCCGACAACGAAGCGCACGGGCTTGCCCGTCACGCGCCCGCGCAGTGCGTCGGTCATCTCGCGGCCGAGGCTGAAGATGCCATCGGCGTAGCGGAAGGCGAGCCTGCCGGAATCGGTGA
>CAZPJJ010000101.1:0-11284 GCA_964586535.1 uncultured Acidobacteriota bacterium
CGCCTTGGCCCGCAGAGCCCGTCGTGCTGCGCTCGACCGAGGGAATGCTCCGCGACCAGCGCTTCGCGACGCTCGCGGTCGCGCCGATGCAGGTCGATCTTGCCCAGGGCACGTTCCGCGTCGCGCGCACGATCGCGATCGACCTTCGCTTCCACGAAGGGCTCTCCCGCATGAGCGCGGCCGAGGAGCGGGAGACATCGCCGCTCTTCTCGCGGCTCGCGGCGCGCACGCTCCACGGCGCGCCCGCGGCCATCGACGACGCGACGATCGTTCCGTCGCGACCCCTCCAGCGCTCGTCGTTCGGCGTCGATGCCGGCGCGCGTCGCTTTCAGCTCGTCGTCGATCGCGAGGGTCTTCACCGCGTGACGCACGCGTGGCTCCAGGCGAACGCGCCCGACCTGCTCGCCTTCCTCCAGGGCGAGGATCCGCGGCGCATTCGCCTCGCGACCCAGGGTGTCGAGGTTCCCATCCTCGTCGAAGGCGAAGCCGACGGAGTCTTCGGCCCGGGCGATGCGATCGTCTTCTTCGGGCAGCCCGTCGATGGTGACCCTTTTTCGGCCGATGGCTGGCAGCAGGGCGACTACACCGATCGGAACGTCTACACGCTGGACGTCGCGGACGGCCCCGCCCGCGTCACCGACGATGCGCTCGTCGCTCCGCCGACGATCGGCGTCGTGCCGCCTTCCTTCCGTGACACGGCGCGCTACGAAGACAACTCGCGCTTCACGAACTTCGTGCCCCTGGCCGGAGGCGATCATTGGGTCGCCGATCCCTTCGTTCTCGCGGGCGCCACCGAGAATCTCGACCAGCCCGTGAGCACGCCCGGCCATGTCGGCGGCTCGGTGCGCGTGCGCGCGCGCCTGATGGGCTTCGAGCGCCTCCATCAGACGCAGATCCGCGTCGACGGCGTGCTGCGCGACACGAAGAACTGGGACGGTCCGATCGACTTCACGCACGATGTCTCCTTCGATCGAACGACCACTCCGCTCGGTGCCACGACGGTCGTCAACGTGGCGATCACCAATGCGCGCGAAGCCGACCAGATCGCCGTCAACTGGGCGGAGGTCGAGTATGACCGCGCCTATGCCGCGGACTCCTCGCGGCTTCGCTTCGAGGTATCGAACGCGCAGAACTACGAGGTGCGCCTCGGTGGATTCGGCACGGCGCTCGAAGTGTGGGAGGTGACGGACACCGTGACTTCCGGCGCGGGCCTGCCCGTCGCCATCCCGCGCCGTGTCGAAGGCATCGCGCTGCGCGACGGCAAGCCGTCCTTCGACGTGCTCGCGGCAGCCGCTCCACGGCGCTTCGCCGCTGCGGAGAGCACGGGTTTCCTCGAACTCTCGTCCGCGGATTCCGTTCGCGAGGACATCGACACGACCGCCTGCGCGAGCGGCTCATTGCTCGGCACGGAGTGCGGGGCGCGTTGGATCGTCATCGGCCACGCGTCGCTCCTGGGCGGCGCGAATCTCGCCGCGCTCGCGGCGCGCCGCGACGCGCAAGGCTATCCGGCGGCGATCATCGACGTGCAGGATGTCTTCGACGAATTCACCTACGGCATCGAAGATCCCGAGGCGATCCGCCTCTTTCTGGACCATGCGCTTGCCGGTGGCTCTAGCGCGGGTTGGTCGCCCGCTCCCGAAGTCGTCGTTCTCTTGGGCGATGGCACCTACGACTCCAAGAACAACTATCAGCACGCCGTCCCGCGGAACCTGATGCCGACGTACACCGTCGACTTTCCCTCGCACCCGAACTACAAACTCTACACGACCGACGTGTGGTTCGCGCAGGTGCGGGGCGACGACGAGCTACCCGACGCGATGGTCGGACGCATTCCCGCGCACGATCTCGCCGAGGCCGAGACCGTCTTCGGCAAGATTCTCGACTACGAGCAAGGCGCCGCGGATCCGTCCTGGACGGGACAGGCGCTGCTCGTGAGCGAAGCTCCCGAGTCCACGGGCGACGGCCTCGGCGGCGAGTTCCGGCGCATCCACGACGGGATATTCAACACCTGGTACACGAACGGCCCCCAGACGGCGAGCAAGATCTACGAGGCCAATCCCTGGGAGGCCGGCTGCAACGCCGCGGCTACGCAGATGAATCTCGATTTCGACGCGGGCGCGAACGCGGGTGCGGCTTTGACGACGTTTCTCGGTCACGGATCGTTCCGCTCGTGGGGCAAGACGTGCACGTACTTCGAAACCGCACCGCCGGCGCAGCAGTTCGACGATGATCTCAACGACATCGCCAACGGGACGCCGCTGCAGTTCCACGTCCACGCCAACTGCATCACAGGGGCGTTCGGCGCGACGTCGTCGCCCGGATCGAGCAACGACAGTTGGTACGTCTTCATGGAGGACTGGCTGCTCACGGCGAACAAGGGAGCGGTCGCCGGCATTGCGCCCGCGCATCTTTCTTTCGACGTCGTCCTCGAGCCGATCATCCAGCCGGTCTATTCGCAGATCTTCGGCAAGACGAAAGAGCGCGTCGCCGGCGTGATCGACTTCGCGATTCGCGATCGCCTCGAGGGACAGAACTTCGTCTCGTCGCTGCGCTCGATGATCTTCTTCGGCGATCCGCTGACGACGCTCGCCGTGCCCGCGCCCCCGGCGCCGTCGATCGTGAGCATCAGCCGGGACGGCTCCAAGGCGCTGCTCGTCGAGTGGACCTCCGTCGCGGAGGCCGCGGCCTATCGGGTCTACCGCGCGACGAGCGCCAACGGTCCCTATCAACTAGCCGGCGAAGTCGCGGCCCCCGCGACGTCATTCCGGGATGCGGGTCTCGCCAACTGCACCGAGTACTACTACTACGTGGTCGCGCTCGACGATTTCGACTTCGAGAGCCGCTGGTCGAACTTCAACGAGACCTGCCTCGGCGTGCGCGATCCCCTGGACTGCAAGGCGGGCATCCCCGAGGATCCGAATCCGCCGCCCGCGCCGACGTGGCCGAGCGGAACGAGCGGCGAGCCCGAGCCCGTTCTCGATCTCCAGCAGGGAGGCCGGCTGAAGGTGACGTGGAACGCCGTGGATCCGCTCTTCGGCGTTCAGGAGTACACCGTGCGCTGGGGCACCAGCGCGGGTGGTCCCTATCCGTCGTCACTGACGACGGGAGTGGGGAATACCTCGGTCACGATCTCAGGACTCGAAGACGGTACGGAGTACTTCTTCGTCGTGCAGTCCGCGCACTGCTCCGACATCAGCGCTTTGAGCGAGGAGCGTTCGGGGATTCCACATCTCGTGCGCGGCATCGACCCGCCCGCGGCCATCCTCGACCTCTTCATCGAGTACGTCGATGACGCGGCCAACGGCGTCTCCGACGGCGCAAAGGACACGCGGCTCGCGTGGGGCGCGCCTCTCGCGTCGGCGTGGGGTCTCGACACGAGCGTCGCGAGCTACGAGGTGTACGGGTCGTCCAGCGGCCCGGTCTTCCGCACCGACGCGAGCACGCTGCTCGCGACGCGCACGCCGAGCGAGCCGTCGTGGACGCACGAGCTGGCGCCCGCGTCGCCGAAGAACTGGTTCTATATCGTCGTGGCGATCGACGGCGAAGGCCTGCGTTCACCCGCGGGCTCGGCGTTTCCCGAGTCGGTATCGGACCTGCGCCTCTCGATTCCCGCGTCGCAGCCCTCGCTGCTTCGCTTCACGTGGACGGGCGTGCAGGGCGGGTTGAACGGGACCCCCGGTCCGGCGATCGAGACCTACAACCTCTACGGCCGCGACTCGTTGCTGCCGCGCGCGGCGACGGGAGCGGCGAATTTGCTCGAGACCTTCGCCAACATCGGTGCGGGCGTCGAGCACACCGGCGAGATCGCACTGCCAGGAGAGCCCTACTTCACATTCCAGCTGCTCTCGCAGGACTACCGGGGAACGGAAGCCGTCTGGTGACGCCGAAGGCGCGGGATCCCGCGTCTCCTCACTGGGTACCGCTTCCGCCGTCCGGGTGTGCCGCGGCGTTGGGCTTCGGAGGCGGAAGCGGCTCCCCGCGTTCGAGCGCCCGCACGCGCTTTCGCGCGGCGGCGACATCGGCCTCGTGCTCGACGCGCGAGTGCCCGAGATCGACGTACGCGGTCCAAGCGGCGATCGCCGCAGCGCGGTCGCCGAGTTCCTCGTGCGCGCGCGCGCGATTGAAGAGCGCGAGGAGACTGCGCGGATCGAGCGCGAGCGTGCGCTCGGCGGCGGCGAGCGCGTCGGCCGGGCGGCCCGCCGCGAGATAGAGCCCGCTGAGATCGCCGTGGTAGC
The DNA here is from genome assembly GCA_964586535.1 of uncultured Acidobacteriota bacterium. Classification (GTDB taxonomy): domain Bacteria; phylum Acidobacteriota; class Polarisedimenticolia; order J045; family J045; genus CAZPJJ01. The sequence continues at coordinate 4,236 of CAZPJJ010000101.1, forward strand.
GCGCGGAGTTGGGCGCGAGCGCGGCCGCCTCTTCGACGAGTTCGATGCCGCGCGTGAGCTTGCCCTCCTTCGCCAGCGCCATCCCTAGACCGCGCAGGCTCTCGATGTGCTGCGGCTCGCAGGAGAGCGCCGCGCGGTAGCGCGTCTTCGCGGGGTCGATCTTGCCTTCGTCGAGGAGGTCGCCGGCGATAAGGCGCTCGAGACGCGCCACGCACGCGAAACGCCGTTCGATCGGCGCACGGACGCCCTCGTTGGAGAGTCCCGCGCGGACGATCACGAGTGTGGCGAGCGCGGTAGCGGCGATTCCCGCGTGGCGCATCCACGTGTTCGTGGAGGCGGGGTCGCGTGCGAGCCAGACGAGCCACGCGGCGAGCGCGCCGAGAGGCAGCCCGACGACGAGCAGCACGGGCGCGCGGAGAAGCAGCGCCGCGCCGGCCGGAGCGATCACGAGTACCCACGGCGCCCACGCGCGCCAGCGAGGGCTCTCGAACGCGACGGCCGTGAGGCCGATCGTGAGCCCGGTGAGGAGCCAGGGGCCGGCGAGGGCAGGCGGGAAGCGCGCGAGCGCGTCGCGGCCGATGACGAGCGCGAAGCCCGCGGCGAACGCCGCCATCGAGGCGAGCGAGACGGCGACGGCGCGGACGGCCGTGCGCGCGCGATCGTCGACCGGGAGCACGAAGACGGCGGCCAGCAAGCCGGCGGCCGCCTGCATGCCGAGGGCGGCGGGGGTGCCGGCGGCGATCGCCGCGCAGGTTCCCAAGAGCGCGAGCGCCGCCGCGCGCGCGGGCGCTCGATGAACGTCGCGCAGCGCACGGACGAGAAGAACGAGTCCCAGGCACGCGCCGGCCGGGGCGAGAAAGTCGTAGGGCGCGAAGACCGGGAACGCGAGCGTGTGGTAGCGAAGCCAGAGCACTGCGTTGAAGCCCGAGAAGAACGCCGCGGCGAGCGCGATCTCGATGCCCCAAGAGACGCATCGCTCGCTGTTTGCGAGCCGCGTCGTTCCGAACCACTCCTCTCCGGGATGCGCGCGCTCGACGCTCCGCCAGAGCAAGGCGAGGCCCGCGAGCACGAGGACGAGCCAGAACGTTCCCGTGCTGTCCGCCGCGGAGTCCGGCGTGAGCCGGTTGACGATGGCCTCGCCGCGGAGCAGATCGCTCTTGCCGATGCGAGGCAGGAACGCCTGAAACGCGAGCTGCACGAGCACCGGGAGGGTGAACCAGAAGAGCGAGACGAGGTACACCGTGGCCGCGGCGGCGACGGCGCGGAGAGCGCTGCGCGCGCGGATCGCGACGTAGAGCGCGCCGAGCAGCACAGCCGCCATCGTCTCGATGCGGATGCCCTCGGTCGTTCCCGTCAGCGGCACGCTCAAGTCGAAGAAGCGCACGAGTACGAAGGGCAGATCGACCGGGTCGATCTGCAGGTAGCCGATCGTCGGCGTCTCCGGATGGTGATCGAAGATCATGTCGACGAGCGGCGGGCTCAGCGTGAGCAGCCAGGCGAGGATCATGAGCTTCGCGACGCGCGAGGGAGCGACGCGGCCCCAGAAGGCGAGGACGAGCGTCAGCGAGAGAAAAGGCCCGACATAGGCGAGCGGGTAGTGCACGAACGCGGCGAGGCCGTTGAAAACGGGATTCTGCGCGACGGCGACCTCGAGCAGATTGCGCAGCGCAATGACGCCGACGAGCACCGCGAAGACTTGCCCCGGGCCCCACGGCGCGCGCTCGACGCGATCGATGAGGCCGAGGAACCAGGTCCACGCCGAACCGATGAGCGACACGCGATGCTCCTTCGACCAGGTGCCTCTTCGGCCGTCAGTTCACGTAGCCAAGGCTGCGCAGCGCGTCGAGGGTGTCGGAGTCCGGCTCCTCCGCGGCGACGTCGGCGCGAGGACGATAGGCCGCCGCGGCTTGCTCGAGGCGGACGCGGAGGCCGTCGACGAGCGCAGGCTCGGCGGCGGCGAGGTTGGCGGACTCGCGAGGGTCGGCGACGTAGTCGTAGAGTTCCTCTTCGAACGTGCCGGGCCCGGTGGGGACGCGGATCAGCTTGCGCCCGGCCTCCCGCACGGCGGTCCATCGGCCCTCGCGTCCCTGGAGTGCATGCCGGGGATTCTCGGGATGGATGTGCCGCCAGTCACCGAGGTGTACGAGCGTGCGCGGCGCGATCTCGGGCTGCCCGCCACCCTTGAGCATCGACGCCAAGTCCAAGCCGTCGAAGATCTCGGTGACGGTGATTCCCGCGAGCCCGAGCACGGTGGGCGTGAGGTCCTCGAGGACGCTGACGCCCTTCACCTGTGTGCCCGCGGGAACGAGCCCCGGGGCGCGGATGATCCACGGCACGCGGAGCGTGTCCTCGTAGAGGTACTCGCCGTGGGCGAACCAGTAGCGGTGCTCGCCGAGAGCCTCGCCGTGATCCGCGGTGAACACGACGATCGACTCGTCGAGGAGGCCGGTCTTCTCGAGGTGTGCCAGCAGGCGACCGATCGCGGCGTCGGTCGCGGCGATCTCGGCGAAGTAGAGCCGCCTCACGTGCTCGATCATCCGCGGTTCCATGATCTGGTCGGCCTGGTAGATGACCTGGCCTTTGGTGACTTCCCGTCGTTCCTGGCGCTCATCGATCGAGAAGGGGGCGACGAAACCGGGGTCGGCGAGCTCGCGCCACTCGTCGGCGGGGGTATAGGGCCAGTGAGGGTCGAGGTAGTGGACCCAGAGGAAGAAGGGCCGGTCCTCGTCGCGGCCCTCGAGCCAGGCGATGGCTTCCGCAGTGAGCGAGGGCGCCGAATTGGCCTTCCAACGCGACTCGGGGTTCGAGTAGAGATCGAAGCCCTGTTCGTAGCCGAGTCCGGGCGCCAGATTCACGTTGGTCACGAACGCGGCGGTCGCGAAGCCGCGCTCGGAGAGGACCTCCGCGAGGGTCGGGACTTCCGGCGCGAGCGCCATGCCGAGGCCGTCGGAACCGTGGGTGAGGGGATGCAGTCCGGAGAGGATCGTGGCCACGGCCTGCGTCGTGCGCGGAACGGGCGCGAACGTGGACGCGAAGATCGCGCCCTCGCGACCCAGGCGGTCCATGTGCGGCGTGGGGACGGCCGTGCCGCCGAAGATCCCCAGCGCGTCCGCGCGGAGGGTGTCGACAGAGATGAGGATGACCGGGCGCTGCGGAGACCGTCCACCGCAAGAGACCGCGACGACGAGCATGGCGATGGCGGTGCTGGCGAGAAGGCTCAGCGCGGCGAGGCGGTTGCTAAGGGACACGGCTACTCCCGGGAAGCGAGTCGTCGGAGGCGCGCCAGTATAATGATGCGTCCGCGACGCGACGAACCCGGGGCGGGCACCGTCTCCGACGCGTGCCGCGAGGAGCGGCGGCTCTCTCGATGAATTCCGACGACCGGTCCCTCATTCTGCGCGCCCGCGCGGGCGACGAGCGCGCGTTCGACCAACTCGTCGCGCGCCACGGCCGGGTCGTGCTCAAGGTCGCCCGCGCCGTGACGGGCCGGGCGGATGACGCGGACGACGTCGCCCAGGAGACCTTCCTTCGCTTTTTCCGCTCGCTCGACCGGGTCGATCCCGAACGCCCGCTCGAGGCCTGGCTCGTGACGATCACGATCAACGTCGCCCGCTCCCATGCCGTGCGCCGCGCCGCCCGCCGTGAGGACGGCATCGCCGGGGAGGACCTCGCGCAGCCTTCCGCGACCCCGAGCCCGCACGCGCCTCTCGAGGCCGCGGACGTTCGGGCGGCCCTGCTTCTCGCTTCCGAGGAGCTCACGGAGCGCGAGCGCCTCGTGTTCCGCCTGCGAGATCTGCAGGGTTTCGACGTGGCTGTCGTCGGGGATGCCCTGGGAATCACGCCCGTGACGGTCAGACGCCTCTCGGGAAACGCGCGAGCCAAGGTCGTCGCCTGGCTCCGGGAGCATCGCCCGGAGCTGCTTCGAGGGCAGCTCAGCGAAAGTCAGGCGGATACGACCGGCGAAAAAAAGTAGGGGAGCCGTGAACGCCGCGAGCCGGGGGCGGGTATGCCCTCATGACGGCGCACCTCGAGGCGCCGGGTGAGGACGCCCATGACCCCCGTGAAGAGCCGCAACTGGGACAAGCCCCATCCAGGCGACACCGACGCCCTGGACGGCCTGCTCGTCCTCGCCGGCACCGACGAACCCACCGAGCACGAGATCGCGCGCCTGCGCCGGTCCGTGCGCACTGAGATGGCCCGCACCACGGGGCGTCCCGCGATCTCCCGGCACACGCGGGTGCTTGCGCTTGCGTGTTCGCTCACGGTCGGCATCGCGGCCCTCTGGATGATTTCCTCGGAGAGCTTCAATCCGGCCCGCCACCCCGCGGTGGCCGCGGCTGGTCCCAAGATTGCGAAAGTGGCTCGCCTCGAGGACGGCTCGGTCGCCTTCGAGGTGGCCGGCGCCCGTCAGGTGCGCGTCACCGATAGCGCGAAGCCGGCCGGGAACGGCCGCGAAACCGTGGCGGAAGTGGCCGCCGACGGCCGCTTCGTCGATCCCAACCGGGAGCAGGCTCCCGGCACCGTCGTGTTCTATCGCTTCGACTGATGGGTTCAGGAGGAGCGTGAACGTGAACTCGGAATGCGCTGTCCTCCGTCTTGGCGAAGTCGTTTCGTCATTGACGGATCCGGAAGGTCGGCGTATTTCCAAAAGCCGCCCGTCAGAAGCTCGGGGTGGTTTCCATTCGGCCAGGCAGCCCGTCTCTTCCGGGACGGGGTCGAACGGAAGCAATCTTGGGAATCGGGGCAACGAGTTAGTCGGAGGACTCTGATGAAGAGGAACAGCAAACTGTGGGGTCTCGTGGCGGGCGCGGCGATCGTCGCTCTGCTCGTCGGCGGTACCGCCATCGCCTCCAACATGGGCTTCAAGTTCGTGCCCAATGTCGGAGCGAACAGCTTCTTTAACCTGTCTCTGCCCTGGAACAACAACTACACAGCCGCGAAGGATCTCTTCAACGATCTGCCCGGCTCCCAGGCCGTCAACAAGGTCAACTCGAACGGAACCCAGTCGAGCTGGTTCTCGGGCGCCCCGTCGGCCCAGAACTACCCGATCATCAAGGGCGAAGGCTACATCGTCGAAGCTGGCGCTTCTGGCGTGACGACCGCCGTCATCGTCGGATCGCACGATCCGAACTTCACGCTCAGCTTCACCGCTGGCCAGTTCTTCAACGCGGCCGCCCCCTATCACCAGACCTTCACCCGCGCGAACGAGCTCTTCAACGATTTCGGCACTCAGCTCGGTGCCACCTCGGTTGCTGCAATCTCGAAGGTCAACGCCAACGGCACGCGCTCGGCTTGGTTCGACGGCGCGCCCGCGGCACAGAATTTCAATCTTGATCTTGGTATGGCCGTCATCGTCGAAGCGCAGGACGGCGGCAGCGGCTACGTCTGGCCGCATTACTGATCTTCGCGAGAGGGAGACATTACAAGATGACTAAGAAGTTGATCACTGCCGCGCTCGGACTCGCCGCGCTCGTGGCCTTCGTGCCGACAGCCTCGGCGCAGAATTTCGAGAGCGCTCTGCAGAACATCGATGTGACGCCGGGCACGCCGTACCTCCGTTACTACACGCCGGATCCGGCGTCGCGGCGCGTGAGCCCGGGCGGATCCTCGGTCTGCCCGCTGTGGGACGGTCCGGCCGTACCGAACCTCGAAAGCACCGAGAACTACTGCGGCGCCGTTTACAAGACCCAGAGGCGCGCCTACCGCGCTTACTCGGAACTCGTGGCGAACTTCCCGCCCGCCGCGCCCGGCACGATCTTCTATGCCCTCTGGGACATGGAAGGCGGCACGGGTGCCGATCGCACCGGCTACTACGCCTGGGCCGGCGATCCCGTCAACACGACCGACACCTACGAGATCTTCGTCGAGAACTGCCAGGGCACGCTCAGCCCGGGGAAGTGCCTCGGTCCCGTCAATCCCGCGAGTTCGGTCGGCACGGATCTGCCGAACGTTCCGGGCTCCGGCGCCGGCGATGCGACGCTCAGCCCGATCGGCGGTCTCCGTCCGATTCCGGTTCCTGTCGTCGCTACCAACAGTGTCGATCCGATCGAGCTGAACTGGGAAGCTGCGTCCGGCTTCGGTAACCTCGGCACCGGCACGCTCTCCTACGACCTCTACTTCGCGAAGGACAGCACCAGCGACGGCACCTGCTCGGCTCGTGAGGGTGCGTTCTCGTTCCTCAAGACCGTCACCGGCACCGAAACGACCGTGGCGCTCGCCGACATCGGTGAAGCGGCCGGCAACGCCTCGTGCGTGGCCTTTGCGATGCGTCTCCGCTATCCGTCGGCTGGTGGCGTCAACGCCATGACCACCCGCTACCTCTCGCGCGCCGGCCAGGCCGTCATCCTCGACGGTGGCGTGACCGCCGCCGAGGTTTACGACCTCGTGGCGCGCCGCGTGGGCGCCAGCAGCGTCGAAGTGAGCTGGAAGACCTCTCTCGAAGACGGCGTGCGCGGCTTCTACGTCACGCGTTCCTTCACCGAGAACGGTACCTTCGAGCGCGTCTCGTCGCTGATCCCGGCCAAGGGCGAGCCCTCGGCCTACTCGTTCGTCGACCAGGCCAACGCCCAGGCGCTCCGCGTGCCCGGCCGCGTCTCCGGCCTCTTCTACCGCGTCGAAGCGGTGGACATCGACGACAACGTCACCCCGTTCGGTCCGGTCAAGGCCGAGCTCGGTGGCGCGAATCAGGTTCGTCCGGGCCAGCGCATCCAGCGCCAGACCCGCTGAGCTTGACGCTCTCCGTTTGAGTCGAGCGGGGCGGACGTGATCGTCCGCCCCGCTCTTTCTATGTCGTCCCTCTCTTTGCTTCGATCTCCGCGCCGGGAAGTCGCGGGCTTCGAGGGCTAGAATCCCCCCCATGCCAGCGAAAAACAGTCGTGCCCTGGATCTTTGGCTCGTCGCGCTCTGCCTCGTTTTCTCGGGCGCCGGTTCCCTCGTCCTCGAGGTGGTCTGGTCGCGCTCGCTGAAGCTCGTCTTCGGCTCCACGACGCTCGCCATCGCCACGATTCTCGTGGCCTACATGCTCGGTCTCGGATTGGGCGGACTCTTTG
>CAZPJJ010000102.1:0-11217 GCA_964586535.1 uncultured Acidobacteriota bacterium
CCCGGCCCCTTCGTCGTGAAGAAGGGGTCGAAGACACGGTCGCGAATCCCCTCGGGAATACCCACGCCGTCGTCGGCGATCTCGACGAAGAGCGGTGCGGTGGGATCGTCTCCGCGGCCGGCGCGGACCGTCACCTGCCCGCCGTCATCGAGCGCGTCGAGCGCATTGAGCAGGAGGTTCATCATCACCTGCTGCAGGCGCGAACGATCGCCCCACGTCACCAGACGCTCGCCGCCGAACTCGGTGACGACGTTCGCCCGCGCGCGGGTGATCTGCAGCCCGAGGAGCGCGAGCGTTTCGTCGATCAGCTCGACGAGATCGACGGAGTCGCCCGACGACTCGCCGCCAGGCTTCGCCTGCGTCCCGGCGCGGCTGATCGAAAGCAGGCCGCGCGCGATGTGCGACGCGCGCGAGGCCTGGCGCACGATCTTGTCGAGCAGCGGCCGGCGCGGATCGTCATGCGCGGATTCTTCGAGCAGCATCTGCGCGTACGACGAGATGCCCGTGAGCGGCGTGTTCACCTCGTGGGCGATACCCGCGGCGAGGAGGCCGACCGACGCCAGCCTGTCCTGTTGAATGAGCTGCTGTTCGAGCCTCACGCGCTCGGTCACGTCGTCCACGGTGAGCAGCACGCCATCGACGCCGCCTTCGACTTCGAGCGGGGTCGACGAGAGGTTCAACAAGCGGTCGTCGCCGTCGATCGGCACGCGCACCTGGTAGGCGCGCGAGTCGCGGCGCGCGATCGCCAGATCGAGCGCGGTGCGCGTCTCGAAGGCGAGGACGTCGGGGAGGACGCGCGCGAAGGGCTTGTCGAGGGCATCGCGGGCCGAGATCTGCAGGATGCGCTCGAGCGCGCGGTTCCAGGAGCGGATGCGCCCCGACTCGTCGACGACGGCCATGCCCATCGGGCTGCTCTCGATGAGCGAGGCCGTGCGCTCTTGCAGGCGCTGCACGAGGCGCATCTGGTCTTCGAGTTCGGCGAGATGCTGAGCACCCGCGACCGCCGCGGCGGCGTGCGCGGCGACCGAGCGCAGCAGATCGAGGTCGTCCGAATCGAGCAGCCGGCGTCCCGAGCGCGGTCCCACCGCGAGCAGTGCGATGAGGCGGTTTTCGACGCGCAGCGGGACGAGCACCTGCACGCCCTCGTGATGCATCTGCGGCAGATGGCGCGGCGCGTCGGGCACGATGGCCAGCGTGACGATCTCGCCGTCGGCGAGACGGAGCTGCGGCCCGTGCGGCAGGACGTCGCGGACGAGGTTGCCGGTGCGCGGATCGGCGAGCGCGCGTCCCTCGCGGACGAGGAGCAAGCGGCAAGCGCCCGCGTCGAGCGCCTCGCGGACGCGCGTCTCGAGCGAATGCGCGATCTCGGGCAGGTTGCGCTGCGCGTTGAGGTCGCGGGCCACGCGGCGCAGCGCGCGGCGGAAGCTGTAGCGGCGGCGGTAGTAGAGCCGGCCGACGACCATCGACGCACCGCTGCGCACCCACGGCGCGAGCGCCGCGACGACGAGCGCCGCGACGAGTGCGGGGACGAGCCCGGGCGGATCGAGGAAGGGCGTGAGCACCGCGAGCGAGATGCGCAGGAGCCCGAAGAAGAGCACGAGCGAGATGACGAGCGCGGCGACGACCTCGAGCGCGCGACGGACGAAGAGCGCGAGATCCATCAGGCGGTAGTCGAGCACGGCCCCGGTGAACGTCAGCGGCACCAGCGCCAGGAACGGTAGCCCCGCCCAACTCCACGCAGGCTCGCTGCCGCTGATCAGCAGCGGCGCCCACGAGAGCAGCGCGAGCGGCAGAAGCCCGGTGGCGGCCCCGGCGAGCACCCAGCGCGCGCGGGCACGCTCTTGCGATTCGGCGCTCTGCGCGCGCAGCAAGAGCGTCGCGAGTGCCGCGCCGATGCCGAGGATGAGCCAGGCGATCTCGACGCGGGTCTGAAGCGCGTCGACGAGGCCGATCGGATCGGCGGCGCGCAGCGCGCTGCCCATGCCGATGATGTGCACTTCGACGATGACGAGCGCCACGGCGGGCGCGTAGAGGGCCGGTGCCCAGCGGCGAATCGCCGAGCCGCCGTCCGCGCGCAGCGTCACGGCGAGGTGCAGGAGCAGCGCGGGGAAGAGCAGCCGCGCCACGCGATCGACCCAGAAGAGCGCCCAGTCGACCGGCGCCGCGGCGTCCGTCCACGAGACGCCGAGCACGAGAGCGCCCGCCAGGCAGAATCCGGTGTAGATGACCGTCGCCGGCGCCCGACGCGGACGCAGCACGACCGCGCCCGCTCCGAGCAGGAAGAGCGACGCGACGAGCGTCGCGACGATGCGGTCGGCGTGCCACGTCGTGGTCTCGCCGGTGGCGATGGTCACGCTCTCGGGGCCGCCCGCGCGCATGACGACGAGGCCGAGAGGAGCGCCCGCCGGAGCGGCGGCCAGGGCGTCCTGAGCCACGAGGAGCGAGCGGACCGGCCCGCCCGAGACGGCGAGCACGCGCTCGCCGGCGACGATCCCCGCCTCGTCGGCCGGGGAGCCGGGAGCCACGCTCGCGATGCGCACCTCGCCTTCATCGCCCGCCAGCTCGATGCCGATGACGGTGTCGGTCGTCATCCACGCGCGGCTCGCCGAAACGACGATCAAGCCGAGCGCGATCGGCAGCAGGACGAGAAGGATGAAGGGGCGCTCGAATCGCACGGCTCTGCCTCAGAATGCGACGGCGACGCCGCCCGAGATGCGACGCTGCTGGAGAAGCGCGAGGCGCGCCGCGACGGGTGCCGGGTCGGTGCCCGACGTGGCCGCGGGCGAGGACGCGACGTCGTTTTCGCTGTACGCGAGCAGCAGGAAGCAGCGCGCGCCCCACCACTCGCGAAGCCCGATCTGCTGGCGCACGCTGACGCCGCGGCGCTCCCACGAAGCCGCCGAGCCGAGCAGCGCGGGTTCGGTGGAGCGGTCGTCGATTTCCTCCCAGACGAGTTCGAGCGTCGTGCCGCTTCCGCCGTAGGCGATCTCGAGCAGCACGCTGCGTTCGTCGGCTTCGCCGCCCATGGCCACGGGCACGACCGGCACATCGCCGGGCAGGTTGGCCGCAAGCTGGCCTTCGAGTTGCGCGAGAGCCGCGCGCAACGCGAACGAGGGCCACGCGCCGCCGGGAGTCACGCGCGCCTCGGCGCGCCAACGGTCGGCAAGGGTGTCGCGTCCCGTGACGAAGAGCGACGCCGGTCCGAAGCCACCCGGTTGCCAGGCCCAGTCGGAAGCGGCGATCGCGCGCTCGCGGGTGATCGTGCCCGAGAAGACCGAGCCCGCCTTTTCGAGGGCGAGCGCCCACACGAGATCGCCCGAGCGCTCACCACCGCCGACGACGCCGCCCTCCGCGTGAAGCGCGAGGTTGGAGCGGACGTCCCAGGTGAGCCCGAGGGCGGAGCTGGTCGTCCAGGCGTCGCGGGCCGCGCCGGCGTGCGCGGTGCGCACGCGGGTGTGCAAGACGAGCCGGTCGGAGGCGGTCCAGGCATCGTCGATCGTCAGCTCGGCGATCGATCCAAGCACGCCCTCGAGTCCGTAGCGGGGCTCGATGACGCCCGCGACGAGCACGTCTTCGAGCGCTGCGCCCCGGGACGGAGCGTCGCTCACGTCGCGCAGCGCGACGCGCACGTGCGCGCGATGGGCCCTGCCCCACGGTGCGTCGAGGCCGGCCGCGACGCCGTAGGAGAGCGCGTCGTCCTCGATATCGGCGGCGTTCGAGAGGCGCTGACTCCCGCTGGCGTACGCGAGATCCGCGTCGAAGAAAAGTTCGCCGCGCGTGAGGAGCCGCGACTGCGACGCGCCGAGCCGCGCCACCTCGCGAACGCCTTCCGCGCGCTCGAAGAGTTCGGCGGACGAAGTATCGAGCGTGCGCTCGTGGCGCGAAGCGTCGAGTGCGAGGCGCGTCGTCACCTGCGGCGTGTCGCCGCCGAAGATCCACGTGGCGTCGACGTCGTCGCGAAGGTCGTGGGCGGACTCTTGCGAGCCGACCGTGCGGTGGCCGGCGCGCACTTCGAGGAGGCCGAGGCCGTCGAGATCGAAGATGCCGCCGAGGCGCACGTCGTAGCCGACTTCGTCGCTGACGCCGCCGAGCGAATCGCGGGCGTGCTCGAACTCGATCTGGAAGGGAAGCGACGCCGGCGCGGGCGCGGGCGCGGCCTGCGCGGCGACGAGCGGCAGCGGATCGGCGTCCTCGAGGCGATCGCGCTGCGGCAGCCGCAACGACCACGCGCCGTCGGCGGGCTGCGCGCCGGGAGGCAGGACCTCGTGACCGGCGGGGTAGAGCACGAGATCGATCGAACTCTGCACGAGCGTGTCGACGCGGCCGACGAGGACGGAGTAGCCGCCCTTCATCGCCACGAGCCGGTACTCGCCCGGCGCGAGGCCGCTCAGCAGGAAGCGCCCCGTCTGGTCGCTCGACGTTCGCCAGAGCGCGCGGGTGTCGGCATCGGCCGACGCGGGGGCGATCAGGATGCGCACGCCCTCGAGCGCGCGCCCCCAGGCGTCGAGGGTGACGCCGCGAACGATGCCCGATTCGCCGGCCGTGAACCGGGCGACCAGCGAGTCCCCGGCGGGCGCGCCGGCCAGAGCCAGCGGCACGACGAGGGCCGAGATCACCAGCGCGAGGACCGCGCGGGTTGGTCGCCGGGGGGTGGGTTGGCGGCGGCTCGGGCTGCCATGCGGGAGTCGACTCATCGAACCTCCGGCCGCGAGAACCGACAGAAGCGTCGCGGGATCGCCGTGAGCCGGCGAAAGTATAGTCCGCGCGTGGGAAAGCGGGAACCCGGCCAGCGGCTCCCGCACGCTCACGATGCCTATATTGGTGGCGATGGACACCCTCGCGCACGCGCTTTCTTCCCGGCTCGCGCTCTCGGCGCGGGGCCTCCGCCGCAGCTTCGGCGCCGTCCGCGCCCTCGACGGGGTGGACCTCGAGGTGCCGCGGGGCGCCTTCTTTGCTCTCCTCGGCACGAACGGTGCCGGCAAAACGACCGCCGTGCGTGTGTTTTCCGGCCTGCTGCGCGCCGACGGCGGCGAGGCCGAGGTGCTGGGCTTCTCGTTGCGGCCGCGGCCGCCGCGCGCCCTCGCCGCGCAGATCGGCCTCGTCCCCGACCAGCCGCCCCTCTTCGCGCCGCTCTCGGTACGCGAGAACGCCCGCCACCTCGCCGGCCTGCGCGGGCTGCCGCGCGCGCTCGCCGATGGCCGCATCGCGGAGCTGGCAGCGGGCCTCGGGATCGAAGCGCAGCTCGACGTCGCGGCCGGCACGCTCTCGCACGGCTCCGCCAAGAAGGCCGCGCTCATGGTCGCGATGCTCCACGCCCCAGCCCTGCTCTTTCTCGACGAGCCCTTCGAGGGCATCGATCCGCCGAGCGCCCGCGCGATCCGCACGCTGCTCGCGTCGCTCTGCGCGCGCGGTGCGACCGTGTTCATGACCTCGCACGTGCTGCCCGTCGTCGCGAGCGTGGCGACGCACGTCGCCGTCCTCCACGCGGGACGCGTGCGCGCCGTGGGATCGCTCGACGAGGTCTCGCGCGGGCATGCATCGCTCGAGGACGCGGTGCTCGCCCAGCTCGGCGATGCGCGCAGCGCCCCCGAACTCGCCTGGTACCGGCCCTCGTGAGAACCGTCGCCGCGCTCGTCCGCCTCGCGGTCGCCGTGCTCTGGGCGCGCGCGCGCGCGGCCACGTCGACGACGGGCGGCCGCGTCTCGCTCGCCGGGGACTTCTTCGCGCATGCGGGCTCGGGGCTGCTGATGCTCGTGGGCTCGCTCTTCTATGCGTGGGTCGGGACCGCGCTCATCGGCACGCTCGTCTCGCGCGGCGAGATCGCGCTCGCGTCGAGCGCGGCGGCGGCGATGGCGGATCTCACCTGCGCGCTCGCCGTGCTCGCGGCGCTGCTCGCCGACGGATCGCGCACCGGCCTCGACATGCGCCCGCTCGCGCCCCTCGCCCTGCCCGCGGGCGAGGTGGCGATCGCGCAGGTCTTGGCGCTGCTCACCACCGGATCGGCCGCGCTCGTGATCTGGCCCGCGAGCCTCGCGCTGGTCGCGGGCGTCGCGGCGGGCAGCGAGCGCGCCGCGCTGCTGCTCGCGCCCGCGTGCGCCGGTCTCGCCGTCGTCGCGGGGGCGCTCGCCGTGCTCGCGCGCGCTCTCTTTGCCCCGCGCGGCGCCGCGGTGCGGGCGCTCTGGCGCGCCGTCGCCGTGATCGTGCCGATCGCCTGGTCTCTTTCGCCGTGGAGCCCCTTCGCGTCGCTCGACAAGGGCGTGCAGGCCGGCTTCACGCCGGGATCGTGGATCGGCGCCGCGCTGCCGCTGGCGTTGCGCCACGACCCTCGCGCGCTGCTCGCGGCGCTCGGCGTCGGCCTGCTCGCCTTCGCCTCGATCGCTCTCGCGGCGCCCCTGCTCGCGCGGATGACCCAGGTCGCCGAGGGCGGCTCGCGCCGCCTCGCGCGCGTGCCCGCCGCCGCACGGCTGGTCTGGGCGCCGCCGCGCGCGGTGTCGCTGCTCGCGCAGGGTCTCTCGAGCGCGGTGCTGATCGTCGTGATCCACGCGGCCCTCGTGCAGCGCGAGATCGCAACCCCAGGCCTCGACGCGCTCGCCGGGACGCTCGCGGCCTGGATCATCGCCGCGACGCCCGCGCCGCTCTTCGCGGGGGCGCTCGGACTCGGCGGGCGCGCGGCCGCCCCGGCGCTGCTCGGCGCGCGCCGGCCGACGCGCTTGCTCCTCACGCGGCTCGCGTGGATCGCCGCGCCCTCCTCGCTCGCGCTCGCCGCTCTCGTCCTGTGGCTCGCCGCGCTCGGCAGGTCTTCCGCCGCGCTCGCCGCCGGCATCGCCGGCGTCGCGGCGCTGGGCGCGGGCCTCGGCGCGGGCGCGCTCGCCAGCGTCCTCGCTCCCGCGCGTCTCGAACTCGCGCAGATGGGCGACCCGCTCTGGACGCACGGCGCATCGCGGCTCGCCGTCCCGCTCGCGCAAACGCTCGCGGTCTCGCCCTGTCTCGCGCTCGCGACGTTCTCGGCGTCACGTTCGCCCGCCACGATGGTTATCATCGCGCTGTCGATCGGCTTCGCGACGGCCGTGTCCGGGCTCGTGCTCGCGAGGCGGCGGCTCATGCTTCAGCGGGATCGCATCGTGGAGGCCCTCACCCCGTGACGCGCGCGCTCGTGATCGCCTGCCTCGCCGCGCTGGGCGCGACCGCCGCGCGCGCTGAGACGCCCGGGCTCGTCCAGGACGCGCGCTTCGCGATCGAGGTCACGCTCGCTCACCACTCCGGCGGATCGGTGCGGCAGAGCGAGGGGCTGCGCCTCGAGGGCATCGAGGGCGAACCGATCGTCGGGCGCACGGTCCTCGGCACGGAGTTCACGGTCGAGATGCGCGTCGTGGGCGCGCTCGACGCGCGCCACGAGAACGCGGTCCTGGCGATCGAGGCCCTCGTGCGTCCGCGGACGGGCCCGGCGCTCTCGGTCGCCCGCGATGTCGTCAGTCCCGCCGGGCGCGTGCGCTTCGTCGAGCTCTGGCGCGGCAGCGACGCCCGCGAGCGCCTCGTCGCCGCGATCGTGACGCGCTGGGATCACACGCCTCGGGCCGCGGCGATGACCTCGGCCGAGCCCGTCGCCGTCACGGTCGAGCTGCGCGAGGACGACGCCACGCTCGAGCGCCACGAGCTGCCGACGGTCATCGGCCGTGATGTCGTCTTCGAACTCCCCCGGTCGTCGAGCGCTTCGGATGCCGCGAAGGCCCGCCTCGTCGTCACGCCCAAGGCGCGCCGCGCGGATCGCCTCGACGTCGCCGCGCGCCTCACGGTGCTCGGCGCGACCGGCGGCGATCCCTACACGGCGGAGGCTCGCGATCTGCTGGCCCCGGGCGGCTCGCTCGTCCTGCCTCTGCCCGACGTGGGCGACGGTCGCACGCGCACCGTCGTCATCAGCGTCCAGCGCTGATCGCTCGATGCTCGCTCATTCGGTACCATGCGCGCCCATGCGGCCGCTCTTCCGTTGGTGCACGGCACTCCTCTGCGCGCTGGCCGCGCTCGGTGCCCTGCGCGCCGCTGAAGAAAGCGTCGAAGTCGACGAGGGCGTGCGAGCGCGCATCGTCGATGGTCGCCATCTCGTGATCGAGGCGCTTCCCGAGCAAGGTGAGGGCTATCTGGCGCTCGCCGAGCGGCTCTGCGGCGGCGCGTCCCGCGCCGAGGCGCTGCGCGCCGCCAATGGCAACGGCGAGCCGCAAGCCGGTACGCCGGTCCTGGTGCCGTGGGAGCTCGCGCGTCCCGAGTACCGCTATCTCGCGCTGCGCGCGGTCTTCCCCGCCGACCGCTTCGACGACGGCGCGTGGCGGCACCAGCCATTCGCCTCTCCGCTGCCCTCGGCCGGGCTCGGCCTCTGGCAGGTCGCGACGTGGTTCACGGGCGACGGCACGCGTTGGGAGGCCATCGCCGCCGCGAACGGTCTCGCCGACCCGCTCGTTCCGCGCGACGCGACGATCCGCGTCCCCGAGGAGTTCCTGCTGCCGCTCTTCCGACCGGTCGCGATGAGCGCCGATGGTCTGCTCAGCTACCGCAGCGACGAGCGCGGCCCCTATGCCGAGTACCGCCTGCGGAAAGGCGAGGCGCTCTACTCCGCCGTGGTGCTGCGCTTCACGGGCGTCCTCGAGAGCGACGGCGAGGACGAAGACGAAGCCGAAGGCTACGACAACGGCGAGAACGGCGATCCCGTCCAGGCCATGGTCGACGTCATCGTCGAACGCAGCGGCATCAAGGACGTGCGCGACATCGCGATCGGTTTCCCGGTGAAGATCCCGCTCGAAGTGCTCGCCTCCCCCTATCTGCCGCCGAACGAGCCGCGCGCCGTCATCGCGCGGCTCCGCGACGCCGAGATCGCGGCCATCGAGATGCCGCCCCGGCCGCGCTCGCTCGACGGCGTGCACATCATCATCGACCCCGGCCACGGCGGCGCGGACGTCGGCGCGATGCTCAACGGCGTCTGGGAGAGCGACTACGTCTACGACGTGGCGGCGCGCGTGCGCCGGATGCTGATCGACGAGACCGGCGCCAAAGTCCACTTCACGGTGAAGGACACGCAGCACGGCTACGAGGTGTTCGAGGCGCGCAAGATCCCGCAGAACAAGCGCGAGGTCGTGCAGACGACCCCCGCGCATCCGCTCGACGCCAAGTCGCGCATCCGCCCCGGCGTCAACCTGCGCTGGTACCTGGCGAATCACATCTACCGCGGCCTGCTGAAAGACGGCGTCGCCCCGGAGAAGATCGTCTTCGTCAGCTTGCACGCGGACTCGCTGCACGAATCCGTGCGCGGCGCGATGGTCTATGTCCCCGGCTCGCGCTATCGCGGCTCGAGCCACGCCGTGAAGGGGCGCGAGTACGCGCGCTACCGCGAGTACAGCAAGGGGCCGGTGAACGTCACGCGCCAGGAGAAACTGCGCGACGAGAAGATCTCGACTCGGCTCGGCGAGGCGCTGCTCTCGGGCTTCCCGAAGAACGACCTGCTCGTGCACCACGACAGGCCGCTCCGCGACCACGTGGTGCGCAAGATCCGCGCGCGGCGCGCGCCGCAGCGCTGGGTACCCGCGGTCTTGCGCGGCAATGCCGTGCCGGCGAAGGTCCTGCTCGAGCTCGTGAACCTCAACAACCGCGAGGACGCCAGGATCATGGCGGATCCGAAGGGCCGGGAGCGGCTCGCCCGCGCCGTCGTCGACGGCCTGCATGCTTTCTACACGGGTCCGTAGCAGCCGCGCCTTTTTTTGCGGGATGCGGCCGTTGCCGCCACCCTGCTAGGCATCCGTCCGCGACCTCGACCCGGACGCACAGGTGATCGATGCCCCGTTGCCGGATCGTCCCCATGCTCGCCTTCCTACTCGGCGCGACTCTCGCCCCCGGCGCCCTTCTCGCCGCCGAACCCTCCTGCCACGACGCCTGGTCGCGCGATCGCGTCGCCGAGACGCGCGCGAAGCGCTCCTCGCTCGACGCGCTGGCCCCGCTGCGACAGGCGCTCGACGCGACGTCGACCGCGGCCGATCCCGACGCGATCACGGACGCGCTCGCCGGGATCGCGGCGCTGCGCGGGACGCATCCGCTCGTCGCGGCCGAGATCGAGCGCTCGTTGCTTCAGCGAGACGTGCGCCGAGCGGACATCGACGCCGCCCTGCGCCGGCGCGCCGCGCTGGGCTTCGTGAACGACTTCTACCTGCGCGCCCCCGCCGGCGACGAGACGGCGCTCGCCGACGCGCTCCGCGCGCTCGACGAAGGCGACTCCTCGTGGCGCCCGGTCGTGGCCGAGGCGAACGGCCTGCTGCCCTTGGACTCGATCGTCTACCCGAGCGAGCGCAACGCAGCGCTCGTCGCCTTCTGGATCGAAGCCGACGCGCGCGCCGAAGTCGCGCTGCGCATCGGCGCCGACGACCGGCTCACGCTCGACGCCGGCGGCGTGCGCGTGCTCGACCGCACGGGCCCGCACGACATCGCCTTCGATCAGCACACGATCGGACTCGCGCTCGCTCCGGGCGTGCACCGCTTCGTGGCGCTGGTCGAACAGGACGTGGGCTCGTGGGGCCTCGTCGCGCGGCTCACGGCGAAGGACGGCGGTCCGCTGCCGCGCACCGTGCGCGTCGTCGGCGCCCCCGACCCGCGCACGCTCGCGGCGCGTCCGGCCCCGCCGCCGCCCAAGCTCATCGCCGCCGACGACGTCGTCGCGCTGCTCGAGAAATCGAGCCGCGGCCGCGACGCGAACCGCCGCGCGCACCTGGCCATGGAGCTGCGCGCGCGCAGCCTGCCGACGCGCGACGACGGCCGCGCGCTCGAGCTCTCGCGCGAGGCGGTGCGCGAGCGTCCCAGCGATCCCGAGATCGAGTGGATCGCCGTGGGCGTCGAGCGCGACGCCGCGCGGCGCCGCGAGGCGCTCGTCCGCATGCTCGAGTTCCACCCCTCGCATCCCTTCGCGCTGCGCGAGCTCTCGCGCTATCACCTGGCGTTCCGGCGCATCGACGAGGCGATCGGGTACGCGCGACGCGCGGTCGAGGCCTGTCCCGCCGGGGATCCGGCGATGGAAGCGCAGCTCATCGTCGCCCGCGACGCGCGAGGCTTCGCGGGCGGAGCGCTCGCGCAAGTGCGCCGGCTCGCCGAGAAAGCGCCGCGGCAATCTGCGCTCTGGCGCCAGGTTGCCGATCTCGCCGTGCGAGAAGAGGCGCCGCTGACTGCGCGCGAGGCACTCCTGCGCGT
>CAZPJJ010000103.1:0-11171 GCA_964586535.1 uncultured Acidobacteriota bacterium
GGCGAGAGGGTCGCCGCACACCAGATCGTCGATACGAACCGCCCGATGCTCGCGGAACTCGCCGCCGGCTTGCTCGCGCCCGAGTGCGTCGCTTCCAGTCACGTCGGTGACGATCCGGCGGCTACCCGCGAGACGCTCCGGGCGGCGCTCGACGAGGCATCGGTGCTCGTGATCACGGGCGGTGTTTCGGTGGGCGACCGGGACTTCGTCAAGGACGTGCTCGAAAACCAACTCGGCGTCTCACGCGTGATCTGGGGCGTGGCGCAGCGCCCGGGCAAGCCGTTCTACTTCGGCGTGCGCGGTGACACGCTCGTTTTCGGGTTGCCTGGCAATCCGGGGGCGGTTGTGAGCGCGTGGTATGCCTTCGTGAAGCCGGCGATCCTGGCGATGATGGGCGACCGCGGATCGAATCGGCGGTTCAGCGTGCGCTGTGCAACGCCCCTCGCGCGGCATCCCTCGCGCACGACGCTCTGTTGGTGTGCATCCGAGATCGACGATGGCGTCGTGCATGCCGTGCCCGTCGGGAGATCGGGGTCGAACATGCTTTCGGGCCTCGCGGTCGCGGATCTGCTCGCGATCGTGCCGCCGGGAGAAAGCCACGTCAGCGTCGATCAGATGCTGGAGGCGATTCCGCTGCGCTGACCCCGCGACGCGAGCCAGTCCCGCAGCTCGGCCTCGGTGTTGGCGTGCCGCGCGCGCTCCTTCCACGCGAGGGGAAGGGGAAGCGCGCGGGCGCCCGCACTCTCGAGGACGCCCTGCATGGACGTCGTGCCCATGCGCGCGAGCCAGACGATCTCGGCCAGGATCGATCCGTGGTAGAGGGCGAGGAGCGGTTCGAAGCGCTCTCCGCGATAGGTCACGGCGCGGTCGCCGGTCTCTCGCGCGCGGGCGAGCGACTCCAGCCACGTCTCGTCGAAGCTCAGCCAATCGCAGGAGAGCAGCGCGAACCAGGCCGGTCCGGCGTCGACGCACGCCGCGCGCAGTCCCCCTACGGGTCCCTGGTGCGCGATCGCGTCACCGATCGTCCTCAGCCCGAGATCGAGGAACTTGTCGGGGCGGTCGGCGACGATCGTGATCGAGACAGCGAAGGGGCTCGCCAGGCGCGCGACGCGCCGCACGAGAGGCTCGCCGTCGACGAGAACGCGCGCCTTGTCGCGGCCGAAGCGCGTACTGCGGCCTCCCGCGAGGATGTACACGGGCAGACGCTTCATCGCGCGAGTCCGGCGAGGCGCAAGACGGTCGTCGCGACCGCATCGACGTCGCCCGCGTCAAGGCAGGGAAGCTCCAGCGGCGGCTGGTCGGCGGTCACGAGCGCGTGGATTCCGGGGTGTTCGAGCGCGAGCGGCGGCGTGCCGAGCGAGGCACGCCAGACCTCCAGCTTCGGGCCGGGCTCGTCGAGGCCGCCCTCGACGATGACGACATCGCACACGGCGCAGCTCGTCGCGGCCAGATCGCGCAATGGGGGATGCGGCTCGTCCTCGCGGAAGACCGCCCATCCCGACTCCGCGACGAACGCCCATGACCGCGCACCCGCTTCACCGTAGCGACACGAATCGGTACCAGGCGTGTCGAGCGCGTGCGCGTGCGGCGAGTGTTTGATGGCGCCGACGCGGAACCCCTGCGCGGTCAGCCGTTCGATGAGCGCACAGACGAGCGTCGTCTTGCCGTGGTTCTTGCGTCCCACGATGTGCACGAGCCGCGGCGTGCTCATGGCGCCGCCGCCGTGGCCGTTCGCGCGGGCAGCGTCGCGTGGCGTCTCCACGCGGCCAAGCCCGCGTGCACCGCGATCGCGACGACCACCCCGAGAGGTACGCTTCCCAGGACCATCGCCGCTGCGCCCGCGAGGACGGTCGCGCGCTCCTCGCGGCGTTCGAAGCGCCAGCCGAACGATGCGAGATGAACTCCGGCGAAGACGAGGAGCGGCGCCAGCACGGCGATCGGGTAGGCGCGCAGAAGAGGCAGCGCGCTGGCGCCGAGCGCCACGCCGAGCGCGATCTTCGCGATCCCGAGCACGACGACGGAGAGCCCGGAGCGCGCGCCGAAACGCACCTGGGCGGCGAGGCCTCCCGAGCCGTGGCACATCGGCATCGCGCCGAAGGGCACGGCGACGAGATTCATCAGACCGACGCTCGTCGCCATCTGCCGGGGGCTCACCGCGCGGTCGGGGAAGAGATCGACGGTGAGCGCGGCGATCGCCAGCACGGAGTTGATGAGCGTCAGCGGCAACTGAGGCAGCACGCCCGCTGTCCAGCCGAGCCGCCACTCGTCGCCGCTAGGCACGATCCAATGCGGCTGCAGGCTCCACCACGAAATGGCGCGCATCGCCTCGGGGTGGGTGATAGCCGCGACGACCATCCCGGCGAGGAAGACGGCGAGAGCCCCCGGCCAGCGGAAGCGATCCGCCACGACGAGCGCCACGACGACGACGGCCGCGAGAACGAATCCATCGACGGCCCATGGGTCGAGCGCTTGCAGCCGCCGCAAGCCCTCCAGCGCGAGAAGCACGCCGAGCCCGAACTGGATCGCGCGCACGACGGGGCGCGGAACGCGGGCCGCGAGCGAACGCGCGGCTCCGCTCACGCCGAGTACGAGGAGCAGCGCGCCCATGGCGATCCCTGCCGCCGCCAGCGACCCGGCACCGAGTCCGCCCGCGAGCGCGGCGACCGCCAGGGCCTTCATCGGCTGCACGGGAAGCGGTACGCGAAACACGAGGCCGGTGACGACGTTCATGGCGCCCGCCGCCACGAGCACGAAGCCGAAGTCCAGTCCGCACGCGATGCTGGCACCGACCGCGAGTGGCAAGAACGTCCCGAGATCGCCGCACCCGCCGGAGATCTCTCTCCAGAGCGACGGCGCGCTCGGGTTGCCGCGCGGATCGCTCGTCACGCGGAAGTCTCGTTCGCACCGGGAGGGTCCGCGGTAAGGATGGCCATCGGCGCGCCCACCTCGACCCGGCCGGGGCGCAGCACGCGGCAGAAGATGCCCTCCTTGGGCATCGCGCAGCGCCCGACGCGGTCCATCACCGTGCAGCCCTTGCCGTGACACGCCTTGCCGATCTGCGTGACCTCCAGCAAGACCGTGCCGATCGTGATGCGGTCGCCGATGGCGACCTCGTCGAGCGCAAGGCCCCGCGTCGTGAAGTTCTCGGCGAACTCACCGTCCGCGATCGACATGCCGACGGCCGCGGCGAAGCGCTCGATGCTCTCCTGCGCGAGCAGGCTCACCTGCCGATGCCAAGGGCCCGCGTGAGCATCGCCCGCAAGGCCCGTTGCGAGGACGTCGGCCGCCGGAGCCGGCCACTTCATCGTGCCCTTGCCGGGAGAGAGGTTGATCGAGACGAGGCGTCCCATGACGTGCATTCAGCCTCCTAGCGCCGACATGGTCCGCGCGGGCCAGAAGCGATCGGGTTCCCTCTTGGCGAGCAGCGCGGACCGAAGAGCGTCTTGCACCACTTCTCGAGGCGCCGTCGCGACGAGCGCCGCGAGATCGAGCCCCTCGTCGCGGCGCAGGCAGGTGAAGAGCCGGCCGCGCGCGTCCAGCCGGAGCCTGTCGCAGCCCGCGCAGAAGGGGTGCGAGACGGGGCTGATGAAGCCCACGCGAGCGTCGCGCCCCCCGGCGCGCAGGAGGAAGCGCGTCGCCGTCCCGGAGGGCGGGAGCGCGCTCAGCCGCGGATACCGCGTCTCGAGCACCGAGAGCGCCTCCGCGCCGCTCACGAACTCGCTCTCGAAGAGTGGAGCGCCCGGGCCCATCGGCATCAGCTCGATGAAGCGAATTTCCAGATCGCGCACGGCGGCGAAGGCGACGAGGTCGAAGATCTCCGCGAGATTCGTAGTGCGCATGAGCACGCAGTTCAGCTTTACGCGCGCGAACCCCGACGCGAGCGCCTCGTGGATCCCGGCGAGCACGCTCGCGAGAGTCCCCGAGGGCGTGATGCGGGCGAACGTCGCCTCGTCGAGCGTGTCGAGGCTGATGTTCATTGCGTCCAGTCCCGCGTCGCGAAGCGCCCGTGCCACGGGTGCGAGCAGCGTGCCGTTCGTCGTCAGCGCGAGTTCCGCCCCGGGCAGCCGCTGCCGCAAGTCGGCGACGATCGCCGGGACATCGGCGCGCAGCAGCGGTTCGCCGCCCGTGATCCGCACCTTGCGCAGGGGCCTCGTCTCATGAAGGGCCAGGACGACGCTTCCGAGCGCGCGCTGGTCGAGCCGCAGCATGGCCAGCCCACCCGGAGCGCCCGAGCCGCGCGGCCGGCAGTACGCGCAGCGCAGGTTGCAAGTCTCGATCACGGAGAGCCGCAGGTAAGTTCCACGTTCGCGAGCGGAAGCTGAGCCCGCCGCGGCCGTCCCGGGCACTTCGCTCGCTGAAGGTGGGATTGGGAGCGTCACGGCGAACCACCGTTCTCGAAGGGGCCGCGTGGCAGCGAGGCCGGATGAGACGGACCTTCGTTCTCGGCGGCGGGTGGTGGACAGAAGCCGCATTCGTAGGGATCGACGTCGGCGCCCGTATCGATCGTCGAAGCGTCCGCCGCGCGCGGCAGCGGCCAGCCATGCGTCGTCGAGAGCGCGTCCCAGAGGAGCGCGAGCGCCGCCGCGGCGTTCACGTGGTGCGGCAACTGGGAAGTCGCCGCGAGAGTCTCCGCGAACGTCGCGATCCACTCGCCCAGGTGATCGCGCGCAAAGGAGGCCACGGCGAGCGACGTGACGTGCGCGTCGTCGTCGTGCCTTTCGTCCTGCGCCCGCGCCCAGAGCACGAGGAGAAGCGCGACCACTTCGAGTTCGGCCACGATGTGGTCGGGTCGCTCGGCCACCGATCGGCTGGCGAGTCCGAAGGCACGGTGGAACGCGGCTATGTCGGCGAGGATCGCGCCCTTGTCGCGGCGCACATAAGAGGCCTCATTCGCCGGGCAGACGATGGCGGCTTCGAAGAGCCTGGTGTGTTCGAAGATCCACGTCTCGTCGCCTTCGCGGAGCGCCGCGTCGAGCGCGCCCCGGAACGCGTCGAGGAACGCGCGATCGCCGGGAAGACGCGATGCGGCGGTCAGCTCGGAGGCGAACTCACGCGCATCGGCGAGGCGCCCGCGCAGGGTCTCCGAGGGCGTCTCGAAGAGCGAGGCGAGCAGCAGCAGCAGGTCGGCCTGCGCGAGGAGCGCCCCTGGCGCTCCAGCCGGGGCCGCTAGGGGAGAATCCGGTACCGAACCCAGTTCGACCATTGCTTGCGCCCTCCGACGTGCCCGTCGCCGCCATTCCAGATCGCCAGCGCCACGTCGCTCGTCTCGCCCTTGTAGAACTGTTTGTCGAAAGGATCGGCCGTTCGCATCGGCCGCTCGATGACGACGGTCCATGCGTGGTTCCCGTAACGCCCGACGCCGGTGGCGTCCGCGAGCGGCTGGTGCGTCGATGAGCCGAAGCCGGCGGCCGTGAGTTCCTCGACCGGCGTGCTGCGCTCCCACTGCGCCATCGGATTGCCCGCTGAGTACGCGACGAGATACGCGCGCGCTTCGGGGCGCTGGAACGCCTCCGGAACGCGATAGGGGAGCGATCCTTCGGCGAACCAGTACTTGTCTGCCCAGAAGTTCGGGTGGAGATCCTGGACGTCCTGGAAGTGCTCGTCGATGTCCCGCTGCCAGAGCGCCTTCCAGTGCAGGATGTGCACGGGCTGCTTCTCGGCACCCATCGAGAACGGCGCCTCCACTCCGAGCGGAAACTGGAGGCCGACCGCATCCGAAAAGCGGTTCGCATCGACGTTCACGTCGGGGCCGTCGTCTTCCCAGCGAATGCGCCACGCGATCCGTTCGCCGTCCACGAGCCCCCGCACCTCGGCGCTCGTCACGGTTGCGGTCGCCAGGAAGGGCATCGCCATCTGCTGCGGCTGCAGCGCGACCTCCCGCGGCTCGGCTTCGGACCAGCGCGGATCGTCCGGATCGGTAGGCACGGCGCCGTCGATCCAGTTCACAACGAGCAGTCCCTCCGCCTGCGCGGCCTCGCGCGCCTTGGCCTGCTCGGCGCGATGACGATCGTCGATCGCTCCGCGGTAGCTCCTGTCGCCGAGCCAAAGCACGAGCGCCAGAACGGCGATCGTCCCCACGAGCATCGAAAAATAGGTGAACGAATGGTCCTTGAACTCTCTCATCTCCGCGTCCTCACGCTCGCCATCAGGTCGTGTTGTGGCGGTAGACGCCGAAGCGCCGATCGAAGTAGTCCCGCAGGTACGTCGGCTCGGTGAAAGGCACGCGCGCGACTTCCGTGCCGTCCTCCGCCCAGCCGATCGCCGTCTCGCCGCTCACGTCGAAGCGCGTGATGATGTGGTTCGTCGAACCGAAGAGAAGCAGGGCGCCGAGCAGCCGCGGGTCCTCGCGGACGTTGCGGTAGAGTGCCTTCACGCGGGCGACGTCGGGACCGAAGACCTGCTCGAGAAACCCATCGGGTACGTGGACCGGTGGGATGTAGTAGACGTTCGGACCCGTTCCGAACTGCGGGTAACTGGGCAGCGCGAGCTTGCGGATCTTGATGATGTAATCGAGCGGGTTGTCCTCGCGCGGCGGGCCGTCGGTGGTGAGGAAGCCGTGCATGCGGATCTTGCCGATGCAGGACTCGACACAGAGCGCCACTTGGCCCTGCTCGACGCGGGGATAGCAGCCGATGCACTTGCTCGAGGCCCGGCCGACGAGATTGAAAAACACTTTCTTGTACGGGCAGGCGCGCACGCACTCCTGGTAACCGCGGCAGCGCTCTTGATCGACGAGCACGATGCCGTCTTCATCGCGCTTGTAGACCGCCTTGCGCGGGCAGGCGGCGACGCACGCGGGGTGATCGCAGTGGTTACAGATGCGCGCCATGTAGAACACCCACACCGGATGGATGCCCTCGAAATGCGCGCCCTTGTCGACGCTGCCGTAGATGTCGTCCTCGCCGATGTTCGGCGCGGCGTAGTCGCGCTCGCCGGGCATGTGTCCGCGCGGCGGATGCAGCGGACCGTCGAGTTCGAAGATGGTCGGCGTCGCCAGCTTCTGGCCTTCCCAGCGCGAAGGCCCGAGCGATTCGAGCAGCTTCGTGTCCCACGCGAGCGGATAGCCGCCGTAGGGCTTCGACTCGACGTTGTTCCAGAAGATCGTTTCCTCGCCCTTGCCGGTGGTCCAGCATGTCTTGCAGGCGACGGTGCAGGTTTGGCACTCGATGCACTTGTTGGTGTCGAAGATGTACGCGACCTGCCGCTTGGGCGGCGGAGCGTCGTACGGATAGTCCATCTCGCGGCCGATGTGCCAGTTCTTGCGGCGCTTCATCGCTGACTCCTCGTTCCGGTCACGCTCAGGCGCGCCGCGTGTCGACGAACCCGCCGTCGAGATAGCGCAGGAGCGTCGCGTTTTCGTAGGTCGGGCGCAGGCCCAGCTCCGCGGCGTGCCAGAGCCTGTGCCCATCGATACCGCCCGGCTCCGCGAGAGTGATGCGGACGAGCGACTCGCGCGGCGCGCCGGTCGGGCAATGCACGTCCGTCACGAAGCCCTGCGTGATGCGCTGGCCGAGAACGTCCTTCACGGTCAGCGTATCTGTCATCCACGTCGGCTTGAGCCAGCCGCGCGTGCAGCTCTGGTGCGAGCCCGAGCGGAAGAGCGACTGGAAGCCCGTGTCCGTCGAGCGGGCCATCCCGTTCGCGTTGGTCTCGGCCCCGCGAACCGACCCGATCGTCGCGCCGTACATGTTGTGCCACATGCGCGTGACGCCTCTGGGAGTGCCCGGATAGTAGCGGGCGCGAGCCATCAGGCGGGCGACCTTGTACCACTCCGGGTTCTTCTCCCAGTTGCGGAACGGGCGATCATGGGGGTCGGCGTCGATGTAGACGTAGTCACCGTCTTCCACGCCGAGTTCCTTCGCGTCCTTCGGGTGAATGTCGAGGTACATCTCGTTGATGAAGGGCATGCGCCGGTCGTGGCGGTGCATGTCGCCGAAGGGGCCGAACCAGATCGCGACGATGTCCGTGTCCACCGCGGTCGTGTGCGCGCCGTGGCGGTACTTGGGCGTGTGGAAGATGAAGCGGTAGTTGCCGTCCGCGAGAGGATGCTTCGACGCGAGCACCTCGGGAATGCTCCGGAAGACGTGGCGCGCCTGGCGTGCGTCGCCGGAGAGATCCGCCTCGTCGGCGCCATAGTCGGCCGGGCGCTTGGGGCGCAGCAGCGGATGGGACGCATCGGCGACGATGACGTTCGGCTCGAAGAAGGTCGAGTCGATCGGCTCGCGATGAACAGGGAGATTCTCGCCGGAGTCCATGAATTCGGGCTCTTCGCGATAGAACTCCAGCCGTCCGGTCCGCGTGTACCAGGGCTTGTTCTCGTGCGCCTGTTCCCAGCCGCCGACTTTGGGATACGTCCTCGTCTGCAGGATCGCCGGGATTCCCTGCGCGGCCTTCGCCTCGAGATCTTCGATCACGTAGCCGCGCGTGGCGTTCGAGTGATCGAGAATGCGCTGGATGTAGGGGCGCATCGAGCCCTGGCGGAGGAAGCGCCAGTAGTCGACGAAGCGCTCGTCGTCGAGCAGGCGTCCCATCGCCTCGGAGACCCCGGCGGCCACCTCGACGTCGCCCTTGGTGTCGTGGATGCGCTCGAGATCCGTCGCCGGGAACACATAGAGAAAAGGGTTCGTGACGCTGATCGTCATGTCCGGGTACTTGAGTTCCGCCCACGAGTCGACCGGGAAGACGATGTCCGAGTACTCGCAGCTCCCCGTCCACCACCACTCGTTGGTCGCGATGAACTCGACGCGTGGGAAGGTGTTGACCACCGAGTCGTAGTGGCCCTTCGCGTTGCCGATCAGCGAGTTGGAGTTGGAAACGTGGATGGCCTTCGTCGGCGTGGGCGTGTGCGTCGATCCCGTGAGATTGGCCTTGCCGTAGTGCAGGATCGTGTCGCCGTGATTGAAGTAGTGTACGGACTCCGGCTTCCAGTAACGACGTCCGCGCGAGGGCTTCTTCGGGTCGAGCTCCATGTCGAAGGGGTTCTCGGCGATGTACTGGCCGAGGCCGTTGAAGAACCCTGCGCGGTAGTTGCCCGCGTACGAGCCGACGTTGCCGCCGTAGAAGCCGACATTGCGGGTCAGCGCGGCCACGAGGAAGATCGCGCGGTCCTTGAGATCGCTGTTGAAGAACTGATTCGGGCCCATGCCCATCACGAAGAGCGTCTTCTCGGGGTTCTTCGCGATCTGTCGCGCGAGCGAGTAGATCGCCGTCTTCGGCGCCCACGTGAGCGCGGCGACGTCGTCGGGTCGGTAGCTCTTCTGCAGCAGCTCGCGCACGGCCTGGAAGACCGTTCGGCAGCGGACGGTGCTACCGTCGACGAGGCGAATGTCGACGACTTTGTCCAACGCCGCGCGAATCTGCTTGTCGCGCCAGAGCTTACCGACGTCGTCGCGGCTGATCGCCGCCGGCTGCTGGCGAGCCTCGTCCCAGACGACGTAATCGCCCCACCGCTCGCGCTGCTCGTGGGAGATCACGGGGCCGAGCTGCTCGTGGATGGCGGGCCCGGTCTCCTTCTCCGCGATCAGCACGACGTTGTTCGAGAGCGAGGCCTGCTGATAACCCGGGAAGACATCCGCCGCGCGGAGGCGCTGACCGTCGTCGTCGCGGACGAGCAGCGGTAGATCGGTATGCTCCGCGACGTGGCGCGCGTCGTAGAGCTTCTCCTCGATCATCACGTGCGCGATGCCGAGTGCGAGCGCCGGCGTCGTGCCCGGGCGCACGATGACGACCTCGTCGGCCTTGTTGGCGGTGGCGCTGTACTCGGCGGAGATCACGACGATCTTCGTCCCCTTCAGCCGCGCCTCGGTCATCCAGTGGCTGTCGGGCATCTTCGTCGTGATCCAGTTCATGCCCCAGACGAGAGCGAGCCCCGCGTGTTCGACGTTGCAGAGGTCGAAGTCGACGGTCTGCTGACCCGTCACCATCGGATGCCCCGGTGGAAGGTCCGTATGCCAGGAATAGTTGTCCCAGCCGCGCGCACCGAGCGCCTCGTCGGGCCCGACGCCGCGCACATTCGCGTCGAGCAACGCCATCACGTTCGCCAGGCGGTACTGCGCGAAGACTCGCGTCATGCCGAGGGGCGGCATGCCGCCGCGATACTTGATGACCTGCGTGCCCGCTCCGTTCGTCGCATCGACCATGACGGGGTCGTAGCCCTGTGCGAGGAGCCGGCGCCGGCCTTCGTCGCCCGAGTAGGTGCGCGCGATGTCTCTCAGGACCTTCGCCGCGGTGTCGAAGGCCTCCTTCCAGGACACGGGAACCCACGCGTCGTTGCCGCGGTGCATGTACTTGGGGTCGATCGCGGCGGTTTCTGGGTGGCGGGGCATTCCCTCTTTGACCCAGTCACGGAACCCCTTCCGCATCAGGGGCCGCTTGCACCGCCGGTCGCCATAGATGCGCCGGACGAGGGCGAGCCCTTTCTGGCAGCAGCGCGGATCCCAGCGTGCGGATGCGCGGTTGCCGTCGAGATCGGTCGCTTTCGAGAATCCGTAGGTGGGCGCGATGCGCGTCATCACTCCGTTCTTGATGAACCCGCGCAGCAGGCAGTTGTGCGTGTCGTTGGGCGCGCAGAGGAAGACGAGCGAGCGGTCGGAGGCATAGAGATTGCGGTAGACCGCCTCCCAGTCGCGGTTCGGGTACCGGCTCAGAGGATTGACGACGGTCTCGGCACCGACGAACGATGTCGCCGCGAGCGCCTCGTTGGCGAGAAGCGCGTACGAGGCGCCCGCCGCCGAGAGCTGAAAGAGAAAGCGCCGCCGTGTCGGATCCATCGGCGAGCGTCGCTCACGCTGGTCGTGTCCCATCTGCCTCACCCTCCGGTTGCGCGAGTCGGGGCAACGCGGTCCAGCGGCGATGGAACCGGCGCGAGGCCGCGGCCGATGCGCGAGAACGGCGCATGGTTACTCAGCGAGGCGCGGGGTTTCTTGTCCTGAGGCAAGTCCCCGGAAGATCCCGGGGATGCGCGGGGTTCGGCTGGTGAGATGGCGATCGGTGCCGCGGGGGAGAGGTCGCCGCCTGCGGCGGCGATCCGGTCGCGATGAATCGCGACCCTACAAGAGCGCCCGCGGCGCATCGCACGGCACGTCGCACGAGGATCGTGAGTCATCGCACGGCGTTTCGGGTAGGGGCGGCATTCATGCCGCCCGGATCGCCGCCGCAGGCGGCGACAGTGT